>JASFPB010000123.1:0-6712 GCA_050116235.1 Chromatiales bacterium
GTCAGTGGTGTCTGCTTCTCTGCCTGTAGCAGGCCTTTTCCCTTTTTGCGCTGAAAGGCGACGGTGTTGAAGTTGGCAGCGAGCGCCGAGAGCGGGGCATCATAGGGGTTGTCGGTATCGGTACGGCCATCGACAAAGATATCCTCGCCGTAACGTGAACCGTCAAGCACGATGCCGTTCACGGCAGTCAGGCCTCTCTCCTTCAGCGCGGCGGCGACCAGCTCGAGTTCCTCCGAGACCATGAAGGGATCTCCGGAACCGATCACCCAGAGCTGCTTTTTGTCATCCAGATGGAAATCTGTCGTGAAGCGATAGTCGAGACCCAGCTTGTCGATCGCCGCGAGTGCAGTTACCAGTTTGATTGTGGAAGCCGGCACCATCGGCTGATCGGCACGCTTGGAGAGCACCTCCTTGCCATTCTCCTCGAAGAGCAGACTTGCGTTGGGCAACTCCTTGAGGGTAAGGAGCGGATCCTTCTGTTTCGCCATCGCCGGTGAAGCTGCCATGACAACGAGCAGGGCAAGGAAGGCGGCAAGAAACTTCATATCCGGGCTCCAAGGTAGTAGTCTGCTGCAATAGCGATAAAGATCGTCATGCCGAACCAGTTGTTGTTCATGAAACCCTGAAAGCAGCCATCCGGTTCACGCTCCCTGATCAACCACTGCTGGTAGAGGAACATTGCGCCACCGGCAAGCACTCCCAGCCAGTAGTAGACACCGAGACCGGCCAGTAGCCCGGCAAGCGCAAGCAGTCCGAGCATCAGGATCTGCAGTAATCCGATGACAAGACGATCGTATTCGCCGAACAGGATTGCTGTCGATTTGATGCCAACCTCGAGATCATCCTCCCGGTCAACCATCGCATACATGGTGTCATAGATCAAAGCCCAGATAACGGCCGCAGCGAAAAGCACCCAGGCAACTGCGGGGACCTGGTTCTGCAGCGCCGTAAAAGCCATCGGCACTGCCCATCCGAAAGCCATGCCGAGAACCAGCTGCGGCATGTGCGTATGGCGCTTCATGAAGGGGTAGATCGCCGCCAGCGCAACGGCAACGAAAGACATGAGGATGGTCCTGGTATTGAGAAACAGCACGAGCAGGAAAGCGACGAGACTCAATAGCATGAAAAGCAGCAGCGCCTCCCGTGGCGACACCCGGCCAGTCGCAAGGGGACGCTCGCGGGTACGCGCCACGTGACCGTCGAAATCGCGGTCTGCATAGTCGTTGATAGCGCAGCCCGCAGAACGCATGAGGGCGGTGCCGGCAACAAAAATCAGCACAACCCACCAGAGCGGCTCGCCCTCACCGGCGATCCACAGCGCCCAGAGACCAGGCCAGAGCAGCAGCAGGATACCAATCGGGCGATTCAACCGGACCAGTTCGGCATAGAGACCGAGACGCCCCGCGAGCAGTGACTGACTCATGCGATGTCCTCGAGGGGCTCGAAAAGCACCGGAAGGAAGATCTCGTTGACCAGTAATGCTCTGCCCTTGTAGGAAAAGAGCGTGCGGCGCGCCTGAAGAGTCTCCGCACACCGCACAAGATGCTGCGTGGCGCTGGCATGGAGTCCCTGCTCCGGCCGAATCCTCGCATACTGCACTGTTTCACGGCGCGTCGTCGGGTCGCGAAACAGCATGGCTCCGAGCGGGCGGGAACCAAGGCCTGTCAGCGAGCGTGAGCGGCCCCTGAGGCTTGCAAACGGGATGATCGTACGGGCAAAAACGACGGGGATACCGCGACAGAGAAGATCGACCTCGCGGATCATTGCCAGCCTGTTCTCGGGCAGCCCGAGCAGACGCGACTCTGACCAGAGGGGAATATCCAGTCTTTGCTGGCGCAGACTGACAGCGAATTCTCCCTGGCAATGATCGATGAGGCGCTGTGTCAGAGAACCCCTGTCCACCATCCACAGGCGCACATCATGATTGCTGACACGGAATCTGAGCTGCGCTTCCGTCATCCAGTGCGCCTCGAATACGGCCATTAATGCCCGGAATCGTTCTGCGTTGAAAACATCGGCCGATTATCTCATGCAAAGAGCGATTTCGCCCGTGATAAAATGCTGCAAATTTGTATATTCGGGAATTTCCACATGTTTGCTTTTGTCCGCTTTCTTCTGCTGGCTGTTATCCTGCTGGCCATCGTTCTGTTCATGCGGCCCAACCTGCTGAAGAACCTGGGGTTACAACTACCTGTTGAGGAAAGCGGCGTAACCTCGGGAGACGGGATGCCAGCCGAAGCCGAAGAAGCTCCGGAAGTCATCGAAGCGGAGCAAGAGACGGCGCCAGCGACCGACACACAACCGGTTGTCGAGACTCCGGCGATGCCGGAACAACCTGTTACCGAAACCTCCCAACTATCCGAAGAGGAGCTGCCTGCCGAGCCGGCAGAACCTGCATCGGCCCTTGAGGAGGATATGACAGAACCACCGGCTCTCCCCTCGCCCATGGAAGAATCTGAAGCGGCTCCCGGCGAGCCTGCGAGCGGCGACAAAAGCCTGCAGCAGTTTCAGCCTGTGCCGGAACCGGCGAGCGACGAGCCTGGCGGCGAGGCCGCGACCGACATGACAGAAACCCCGGCGGGAAGCGAGCCCCTGCCTGTTGGAGCAGGGGATGACAGCCTCTCTGCCCCGCAGCCCGGGTCCGATGTCCAGGAGACAGCTCCCGTGCCCGAAAGCACACCGGCATCTCCGGAAGAGTCGTCCCTGCCTGCTGTTGAGCCGGTCACAATGGAAGAGCCTGCAACACCGGCAGATCCCGCGGAAGAACCGGGGCGCGTTGCGGAAGAGATTACCGAAAGCCCTCTTGAGGAGCTACAGGAGCCGGGGGACGAACAGCCCCGGGAGACGACGGAACAGGCTCCTGCGGACTCCACCGGGGAGGCGGAGGAGATACCGACTGCCGGAAGCCCCGAATTGCAGCGCGTTCTCGAGAACATCGACCGCACCTTCAACAACTAGCGAACGCTCATCGAGGTCGGGCACTGCCGGGACTGGGACTCAACCGAAACTGCGACTGATACGGATGACGGCAGGCGAGGTGCGCAGGGAGCGCATGATGCGGGCGAGGTGCTGCCGCCCCTTGACCGTGATGACGAAATCCTGCATCGAGTAATAGCCATCATTATCGTCGGCACGCACGCTCTCGATATTGGATTCGTTTTCAGCAATGATGGAAGCCGTTGTGGCCAGAACTCCCGGACGGTTGCGGACTTCCATCCGGATCGCCACGGCAAATTCACCCTGAATACCCTCTTCCCACTGTACCTCGACCCAGTTCTCCGCACCCTTGCGTTCTTTCGCGATATTCGGACAGCTCGTCCGGTGCACGACCAGCCCCTTGCCCGGATTGAAGATGCCTACGATGGGATCACCGGGTATGGGATGACAGCAGCGTCCGTAATGCACCACCATCCCTTCGGTGCCCTTGATGGCAACCCTGCTGCGTGGCCTCTCATCCGACTTCTCCTGCGAGGATGTCGCCGGTGCAGGAAGTGCTGAATCAAGGACTTCACTGCTGAGCTGGCGCGCCACAAATCTGGCGGGGCGATTACCGAGCCCGATATCGGCGAGCAGGTCATCGAGTGTCTTGTAATTGATCGCCTCCAGCATCTCCTCGATCTTGCTGGTACCGAGTTCCTCGAGTGAGAGGCGGTGCAACTTGAGCTCGGTTCCCAGCAGATAGGCACCGAGGTTGATTGCCTCCTGCCGCTTGAGATGCTTCAGAAAACTGCGAATATTGGCCCTGGCTTTCGATGTCACCACGAACTCCAGCCAGCGCGGATTCGGATGAACACTTGAAGATGTCTGAATGTTGACGGTTTCACCATTTCGTAGCTGATAGCGCAGAGGCACCAGCTGCTTGTTGACCCTCGCAGCCACACAATGGTTACCGACATCCGTATGGACTGCGTAGGCAAAATCGAGCACGGTCGCACCGCGCGGAAGCACGAGAATCTTGCCCTTCGGGGTAAACACATAAACCTCGTCAGGGAAAAGATCGACCTTCACATGCTCGAGAAATTCGATGGGTGTCGAGGAGCCCTCCTGCAGATCCTGCAGGTTCTTCAGCCACTCGCTGCTGGGACCATCCAGCTTGCCGCCTTTCTCGCCATCGTTCTTGTAGCCCCAGTGGGCTGCCACGCCGTTCTCGGCAAGGCGGTGCATGGCATGCGTGCGAATCTGCACTTCGATCGGTCCACCATGCGGACCAAAGAGGACGGTATGCAATGACTGGTACCCGTTCGACTTCGGGATCGCGATGTAATCCTTGAAGAAACCGGGTTTCGGTTTGTAGAGATGATGCACCACGCCGAGCACGCGGTAGCAGTCATCGACACTGTCGACGATGATCCGGAAAGCGAGCACATCGGCCATATCGCTGAAACGCACCTTGCGATCCCGCATCTTGCGATAGATGCTGTGAAGATTC
Organism: Chromatiales bacterium; assembly: GCA_050116235.1. Lineage (GTDB taxonomy): Bacteria > Pseudomonadota > Gammaproteobacteria > Chromatiales > Chromatiaceae > Sva-25. The sequence continues at coordinate 4,430 of JASFPB010000123.1, forward strand.
TTGGTGCGCCCGAGCACTTCACCCCTGATCTCGTAATGCATCAACTGGCGACGGATGTTGGCCAGAATGCCCTTGACCATCTCCTTGTGGGCGCCGTGACTCTTCTGCACCGCCTTCCTGAGGAGCCGGTAGCGCCATGGCCAGTGAGCGCGGAATGCAAGGTCCTCGAGCTCGAGGCGAACACGGTTGATGCCAAGCCGCTGTGCGATTGGCGCATAGATCTCCATGGTTTCACGTGCTATTCGCCGGGCCTTTTCGGGTCGCATAACACCAAGCGTGCGCATGTTGTGCAACCTGTCGGCAAGCTTGATGAGGATGACGCGGATATCGCGTGTCATCGCGAGGATCATCTTGCGAAAACTGGCGGCCTGGGCTTCCTCCTTCGAGGAGAAATCGAGATGCGTCAGCTTGGTTACTCCATCGACGAGCTCGGCGACTTCGCGGCCAAACTCCTGCGCCAGCTGCTCCTTGGCCGTGGGAGTATCCTCGATAACATCATGCAGGATCGCAGCCATGAGGCATGTGTAATCGAGACGCATCCCGGCCAGGATGTAGGCGACGGCGATCGGGTGATAGATGTAGGGCTCGCCCGAGAGACGTTTCTGATGAACATGGGCATCCGCGCTGTAGAGATAGGCACGGTAAACCTCGCGTATCTCGTTCGGCGCGAGGTAGTTTTCAAGATACGAGAGCAGGTCGCTGATCAGAAAACGGGGTTCGTCAGCTTTCTCTGCCGCCAGCGGCATTCTGATTTGCGGTTCCGGACTTGTCGTCTCCGATTGCGCCACGAGCTCTGGTAATCGATTGGGTAATTGATCCAAGAATAACATCACCGCTGGCGATTATGCTTGGAATTCTCGGCGCATGGACATAAAAAAAGCCCGGCAAATCAATGCCGGGCTTGTATTGATGCAGCGGGCGCAGGGGCCGTGCAACGGAGAGTCAGTTGTTGCTGCCCTGCAACTCTGCCAGCTCCTCACCGAGTGCAATCAGCAGCTCATCCTCTGTCGATTCGCCCTCCTGCTCCTGTTCCGCGATCACCTGCTCACTGATGAGTCCATCGGCAATCTCGCGCAGGGCCACGACAGTCGGCTTGTCGTTTTCCCAGGGAACCAGAGGGTCCACGCCCGCGGCAAGCTGACGCGCACGTTTGGTTGCCAGCAGCACCAGATCGAATCGGTTATCGACATGCTCGAGACAGTCTTCAACGGTAATTCTAGCCATGATTGTTTACCTCTTATGATTCATCCGATGTACTGAGCGCTTCCTTGATCGCAGCCTCAACTTCCTGGGCAGCGAGTTCTGAGCCCAGCTCGTCCTCGACGAAAGCCCGGCTCTCGCGACGCTCCTTGTGATGGGAGAGGCCCGTCCCGGCAGGCACCAGTCGTCCGACGATGACGTTCTCCTTGAGCCCGACCAGTGTATCGGCAGAACCGCGGACTGCGGCTTCCGTGAGTACACGTGTTGTCTCCTGGAACGAGGCCGCGGAGATGAAGGACTCGGTTGCCAGGGACGCCTTGGTGATACCGAGAAGGACCAGGTCATACTCGGCAGGATGCTTGCCTTCCGCGACGAGTTGCTCGTTGACCTCGATAACACGTGAACGCTCGGCCTGCTCACCCTTGATGAATTTCGAGTCGCCGGGATCGGTGATCTCGACCTTGCGCAACATCTGGCGAATGATGACCTCGATATGCTTGTCGTTGATGCCAACGCCCTGCAGACGGTAGACATCCTGGATCTCCTGGACGAGATAGTCAGCCAGGTCCGTCACACCACGCAGACGCAGGATGTCGTGCGGCGTGAGTTCACCCTCGGCAATGACTTCACCACGTTCCACGTGCTCGCCCTCGAAGACATCGATACGGCGCCACTTGGGAATCAGGGTTTCCGTCGTCTCGCCGTTGCTGTCGGTGATCACGATACGCTGCTTGCCCTTGGTCTCCTTGCCAAAACCGATGGTACCTGTCGCCTCGGCGAGGATGGCAGGTTCTTTCGGCTTGCGCGCCTCGAAGAGGTCGGCAACACGCGGAAGACCACCGGTGATATCACGGGTTTTCGAGGACTCCTGCGGAATACGCGCCAGCGTGTCGCCGATCTTGACGTCGGCGCCATCCTTGACGCTGATGATGGAGCCGGGCGGCAGGAAGTACTGCGCCGGGATGCTGGTTCCGGAGATCATGACATCCCCGGCCTTGTCATCAACGAGCTTGACCATTGGACGCAGGTCCTTGCCCGCGGCAGGACGCTGGTTCGGATCCATGATCTCGAGCGAGGAGAGGC
>JASFPB010000124.1:0-6708 GCA_050116235.1 Chromatiales bacterium
GCCTCTCGTCCGGGCATGAAGTCCGGCTGCATGCCTTTCGCCGTGACGAACTCATGGAATTCACGCTTCGGGCGCAGCTCGCCGAGGCGGATACCTGCGATCTCTGGCTGCTGGAGACGCCCGGGCTCGACAAGCGTGTGACGCTGCGTCGCAACAGCTGGCTCGGAAGTCATGACTGAAACAGCTGTCGAGTCCCTGGTCAGACAGCTGGCCGACGGGCGGTTTCACTCCGGCGAGAGTCTGGCAGCACTGCTTGGCGTGAGTCGTACTGCAGTCTGGAAACGCATGCAGAAGATCAGCCGTGATACCGGTCTCGAGATTCATGCTGTCCGTGGCAAGGGCTACCGCCTCGCGTTGCCGCTGGAACTGCTCGATGCCGACAGTATCGCCGGGCACATCAGCAGCGGATCGTCCCGGGGTGCGGAGGTCGAGGTGCATTCGAGTCTGCCATCGACCAGTAACCATCTTGCTGAACGGCTGGGTGCCTTGGCGGACAGCACCCTCTGTTTCGCCGAGCACCAGACTGCCGGGCGTGGCCGGCGTGGCCGGCAGTGGATCTCGCCCTACGGGACCAATCTCTACTTTTCACTCTATCGCCGCTTTCCGCTCGGCATGCATGAGCTGGCCGGGCTCAGTCTCGCGGTCGGTGTTGTCCTGGCCGAGACGCTCAGCCAGTATGCCGATGGCATTTCGCTGAAGTGGCCGAATGACCTGCTCGTCGATGGCCGCAAGCTCGCGGGTGTTCTCGTTGATGTGCACGGGTTGGCCGAGGGACCGGTCGATACCATCATTGGCATCGGTCTCAACCTGCGCATGTCGCAGCTGCCGGGCGACGAGATCGATCAGCCCTGGATTGATCTTGAGAGCGTGGCAGGCAGGGAATTCTCGCGCAACCGGCTTGCGGCGGAGCTTTCACTCGCGCTACTCGAGGCTCTCGAGACATTCAGTGGCAGTCGGTTATCCGCCTGGATGGAGTCATGGCGCCGCTATGACAACTGGCATGGCCGCCAGGTACAGCTGGTGCGCGGAGAGAGCATCATCTCCGGTGTCCATGCAGGTGTCGCAAACGACGGCTCGCTACGGCTGAAAATTGACGGTCGTGTCGAGCATTTTCACTCAGGTGAAGTCAGTCTTCGTGACGGGGTGAGCAGTGAGCCTGTCTGACTGGTCGCTTCTTGTTGATGTCGGCAACACGAGGCTCAAGTGGGCTGCCGGAATTCCGGGTGAGGGCCTGCAGCAGACCGGCACTGTCACCCATGGTGGCAAGATGCCCCGCCAACTGCTTTCAGAGTGGGAGCAACTCGGGCAACCAGCCTCGGTCATGGTTGCGAACGTGGGTGGACGCAACCTGCTCGAGCAGCTTCGGGCCTCCGTTTACGATTTGTGGAAACTGCCTGTCACCACAGTGATTGCGACCGACGAGTTCCACGGACTGCACAACTGCTATCACCACCCGGAGCGGCTTGGCGTGGACCGCTGGCTGGCGATGATCGCTGCACGGACCCTCTGCAGCGCATCCTTCTGTGTCGTCGATGCCGGGACAGCGTTGACGATCGATCTTGTCGATGTTTCAGGCCGGCATGCCGGTGGCATGATTCTGCCAGGTCTCGCCATGATGATGCAGAGTCTGAAATCAGGAACGGCCATTCCGTCCTATGACGAAATGCTGACCGGAAAGCAGCTGGGATGCTCGACGACGGAGGCGATGCGACTCGGATGCCTGCATGCGCAGGCTGGTGCGATCGAACGCATTCTCTCGACGGTTGCATCCGATGACTGCGAGCTCCTGATGACCGGGGGTGATGCGAGGCTCGTGGGATCGGCTGTACACTGCCCGCACAGAACCATCGAGCACCTCGTGCTGCTCGGATTGCTCGAAATGACCGCGACGAACTGAGATGCGCTGGATATTCTTTCTACTGCTGGTCGGTAACCTGCTTCTGCTGATGCTGATCCTGCAGTCCGACGAAGGCGAGAAAGCCGGCCTGCCAGCGATTGGTGAACTGGAGGTCTTTCCCGTCACTGACGGCAGCGCTCCTGTCGAGGATGCGCCGAACGTCGTTGTATCAGAGGCGGGAGAGGGGATGCGCTGCCTGCGTGTCGGGCCCTTTGAGACACGCGAGCGGGCTGCCATGTTGACGGCAGAGGTGACTCGCCTGGGACACGCCTCCACGATCACAAGCGAGAGTCCGAAGCTTGTCACAGATTTCCAGGTGCTCCAGACGCCCGAGGTGACCGGGGAGCACCTCGAGGATGATCTTGCGCGGTTGCAGCGCGCGGGCATGACGGATGCGTCGCCGATCGGTGAGGGCGAATACAGCGGCGGGATTTCTCTCGGTATTTTCGAGCTCAGAGCCACTGCCATCCAGCGCCGCCAGGAGGTCGATCGATACGGCCTGACTGCGGAAATCGTCGAGCGGACCAGCGAGAAAGCGCTTCTCTGGGTCGACATCTACCAGAGCCCGGGCAAGAAGCTTATGCCTGAAGAGCTGGAGAGCCTCGAGCGCCGCTTCGACCTGGCTGTGACGTTCGAGGACGTTGCCTGTCCCTGATTGCGCGACGCCTGTTGCGCAAGGCATCTCCTCTCAAGCAGCCGGGTATTGTGTATGGCCCTGAAAGTTGGCAAAATACGCACCCTCGTAACGGTCGGCATGCATGCAGCGCAGGTGCCGCCGCACGACGAGTTTTCCGCCGGTGTAGCTCAGCAGGTAGAGCAACTGACTTGTAATCAGTAGGTCGCTAGTTCGATTCTAGTCGCCGGCTCCATTTTCGGATCAAACGGGAAACCTGGTTTCCCGTTTTTTCTTTGTCTCTCCAGCAGGTAATACCATGGGATTCAAATGCGGCATCGTCGGCTTGCCGAATGTCGGCAAGTCCACCCTCTTCAATGCACTGACGAGGGCGACCATCGCGGCTGAAAATTATCCCTTCTGCACCATCGACCCGAACGTCGGTGTCGTCCCGGTTGCGGATCCGCGCCAGGACCGGATCGCTGGCATCGTCAAGCCCGAGAAACTCGTGCCGACGACCATGCAGTTTGTTGATATCGCCGGCCTTGTCGCGGGCGCCTCGAAGGGTGAGGGGCTGGGAAACAAGTTCCTTGCCAATATCCGCGAGACTGATGCCATCTGTCATGTGGTGCGCTGTTTTCACAACGATGATGTGGTGCACGTCGCCGGCCAGGTCAATCCGCTGGAGGATATCGAGGTCATCAATACCGAGCTGGCACTGGCGGATCTCGAGTCCGTCGAGAAGGCGCTCGACAAGGTCACCCGCCAGGCTAAGACCGGGGACAAGAAAGTCCTTGCCCGCAAGGCGTTGCTCGAGCGTGTGCGCGACCACCTCGACAGCGGCAAGCCGATGCGCGCGATGGAACTGAACGAAGACGAGATGCTCGATCTGCGGGACTTCCAGTTTCTGACGATCAAGCCGACCCTCTATATCGCGAATGTCGACGAGGAGGGCTTCGAGAATAACCCGCTGCTGGATGCTGTGCGTGAACTGGCCGATAGTGAAGGCTCCGGGGTGGTGCCTGTGTGCGCAGCGATCGAGATGGAGATGGCCGAGCTCGATGACAACGAACGCAGGGAATTCCTCGACGACATGGGACTCGAGGAGCCGGGGCTCAATCGCGTGATACGCGCCGGCTACAGGCTGCTGGGTTTGCAAACTTACTTCACGGCCGGCCCCAAGGAAGTGCGTGCCTGGACCGTCCCGGTGGGTGCAACGGCACCACAGGCCGCCGGTGTCATTCACACGGACTTCGAGCGGGGTTTCATCCGTGCCGAGGTCATCTCCTACGATGACTTCATCGCCTGCAACGGCGAGCACGGCGCGAAAGAGGCCGGCAAGCTCAGGTCCGAGGGCAAGGAATATATCGTCAAGGATGGTGACATCATCCACTTCCGCTTCAATGTCTGATTGAATACCCTGGACCCTGATGCCGCGAGCAGCATCACCATCCCTTTTCATGCAAGTATCTGACTTCTGAACCGGGTTTCTTACTCCTCACTTTCCCTTCAGAGGTACAACGATGTCAGAACAGGATTCTTCAAAGATGGCATTTGACCAGCTCGGGCTCAGTGCCCCCCTGCTGGCCGCACTCCGGGAGGTCGGCTACGAGACGCCCTCACCGATCCAGGCAGAAACGATCCCGGTGCTGCTGTCAGGGCGTGATCTCGTCGGCCAGGCCCAGACGGGCACGGGCAAGACGGCGGCCTTCGCACTGCCGCTGCTGTCGCGTATCGATCTCTCGCTGCAACAGCCACAGCTGCTGGTGCTGGCGCCAACGCGTGAACTCGCGCTGCAGGTTGCCGAGGCCTTTCAGCGCTATGCCAGCAAGCTCAAGGGGTTTCACGTCCTGCCAATCTACGGTGGCCAGGATTTCAAACCGCAATTGCAGCGCCTGCGGCGTGGTGCGCATGTTGTCGTTGGCACACCCGGCCGTGTCATGGACCACATGCGCCGTGGTACCCTCGTGCTCGACAGCCTCAGCGCGCTCGTGCTCGACGAGGCCGACGAAATGCTTCGCATGGGATTCATCGACGATGTCGAATGGATCCTGGAACAGACACCGCCGAAACGCCAGGTTGCGCTCTTCTCGGCGACGATGCCGAAGGAGATCCGCCGCATTGCCAGCGCCTATCTCGATGAGCCGGTCGAGGTCAGCATCAAGGTCAAGACCACCACGGCCGAGACGATCAACCAGCGTTTCTGGACTGTCAGCGGATTACACAAGCTGGATGCGCTGACCCGGATTCTCGAAGCCGAAGTGTTCGATGCTGTCATCGTGTTCGTCAGGACGCGTACCGCCACGGTGGAGCTGGCCGAAAAACTCGCGGCCCGCGGGCACAGCACGGCCGCGCTGAATGGCGATATTCCCCAGAAACAGCGTGAAAAGACCGTCAGCGATCTGAAGGCCGGCAAGCTCGACATCATCGTTGCGACCGATGTTGCAGCGCGAGGTCTCGATGTGCAGCGCATCAGCCATGTGATCAACTACGATATTCCCTACGACACCGAGGCCTACGTGCATCGTATCGGGCGCACTGGTCGCGCGGGACGCAAGGGCGATGCCATTCTGTTCGTGGCTCCCCGCGAGCGCCGTATGCTCGCGGCGATCGAGCGTGCCACGCGCCAGAAAATCACGCGCATGGAGTTGCCCTCGACCGAGGAGATCAACGACAGACGTGTCGCGACGTTCAAGCAGCGCATCACCGATACACTTGCCGACGAGGGCCTTGATTTCTACCAGCAGCTCATCGAATCCTATCGCCTCGAGCACAATATCCCCGCCATCGAGATCGCGGCCGCGCTGGCAAAGCTCGTACAGGGCGACCAGCCACTGCTGCTGAAAAATGCGCCGAAGCCGAAAGCCCCCCGAAAGGAACGCGAGCGTGGCGAGGGCAGGAAGAGAGAACGAGGCAAGGAAAAACAGGCTGGCAAGCACCTGCGAGGGCGGGAGCAGGAGACGGATATGCCCGCGATGGTCCCCTACAGGATCGAGGTGGGTGAGCGTGACGGCGTCAAGCCCGCAAACATTGTCGGAGCCATCGCCAACGAGGCAGGGCTCGATGGCCAGTACATCCGTCGTATCGATATTCACGATGACCACACGACGCTCGAGCTTCCGGATGGTATGCCGCGTGATATCGAGCGCATGCTCAAGAAGGCCTGGGTCTGCGGAAAGCAACTGCGTATTCGCTCGCTCGAACCGAAGGAGAAGCGGGTGAAAAAGCGTGTCTTCAAGGCGCCGCCAGACGGGAAGAAACCCGGGAAGAGAGCCGCGAAGAAGCCTCGCAAGAAGAAATAGGGATGGTATCCCGGAAGAATTCCGTCTCTGTGGTGATGTCCGAACTTGACGCAACAGGGCAAAATCACTAGAATTTCCGCTCTTTTACTGCCGTAGCGCCATGTAGCGGGTGCAAGCAGCAGGTAAATTCACTGAATTTTGGAGAATCAGGGTATGTATGCCGTGGTCCAGACAGGTGGCAAGCAGTATCGGGTAACCGAAGGTGCAACCCTCCGCGTAGAGAAAATCAAGGCCGACGAAGGCGCCTCTGTCGAACTCGACAAGGTGCTCATGGTTGGTGAAGGCGAATCCGTCAAGATCGGTGCCCCCTATGTCGAGGGCGGCAAGGTCACCGCAACCGTGAAATCGCACGGCCGTGGCAAGAAAGTCAATATCCTCAAGTTCAAGCGCCGCAAGCATCACATGAAGCGCCAGGGCCACCGCCAGTGGTACACAGAACTTGAGATCACCGGTATTTCCGGCTAAGGAGACAGCAGATGGCTCACAAGAAAGCAGGCGGCAGCTCCCGCAACGGTCGCGACTCGGAATCGAAACGTCTTGGCGTCAAGATCTTCGGAGGCCAGGCGATCAAGGCCGGCAACATCATCATTCGCCAGCGTGGCACGAAGGTGCACCCGGGCGTGAATGTCGGTTGCGGCAAGGACCACACCCTCTTCGCCAAGGCGGACGGCGTTGTCCAGTTCGAAACCCGGGGCCCCAGGAACCGCAAGTTCGTCAGCGTCGTACCGGCCTGAGACTGACCGCCCACGAACTCAAAAGCCCCGCCGGATGATCCGACGGGGCTTTTTTCGTTAGAGCCCTGGTCCGAAGAACACAACAACTGGTTCAGCATGAAATTTGTCGACGAAGCCTACATCAAAGTGGAAGCCGGTGACGGGGGCAACGGCTGCGCGAGT
>JASFPB010000125.1:0-6564 GCA_050116235.1 Chromatiales bacterium
AGGGCGTCACCTCGTTGGGGTGGCAGTAGACGATAGTCGATTTCGATGCCGGAGCGGGCATCAAGCTTGATTTGCCGTGGCATCTTCTCGCAACTGAAGTGTGCAGGATAGTGATCATGAATCAGAAATCGAACCGGATACTCCTGACGGTTTCTGACCTGCAGACGCACACGTGCGGGAACCGAGAGTGGCAGGTTATGCGGGACCAGTCGATGTACGTCAGGCGTTGCCATGCGGCGGCAACGCCACTGGTCATAGAGCGCGATTCCGGCAATCAGCCCGCCAGCCAGAAGCCATGCCTCTGTCATTTGAGAAAAGATCGACGCGATACCAGCAGTCAGAAGCCAGACTGATACAAGGTAGAGTAGCGGACGACGTGGATACCAGTTCACGTGCGCGGAGACTCCACTGTTGCAAGAATGTCCTGCAATACGTCATCGGGCTGGCGGCCCTCGATTTCCAGATCTGCAGCGAGCCGGATGCGATGTCGTAACACCATGGGAGCGACACGTTTGATGTCATCCGGTGTCACGAAGGGATTGCCATTCAGAAGGGCCATTGCACGCGCTGTGCGCAACAGGGCGATTGCTCCGCGGGGGCCGCTTCCCGTCTCGAGGCCTCGCCAGTCACGGGTCATGCGGATAAGATCGACTGCGTAGCCAACGACTGCCTCGTCGATATGCTGCCGTGCTGCGGTTTCCTGAAGATCAAGGATCTGTTGAGGCTCGAGCACCTGTTCGACTGCAGAGATATCGAGATCATCTGCCACAGTGCTTCGCGTCACTCTGGAAACCATCTCCTGCTCTTCCAACGAGTCGGGGTAGTCGATCACAATCTTGACGAGGAAACGGTCAAGTTGTGCCTGGGGCAAAGGATAGGTGCCTTCCTGCTCGATCGGATTCTGTGTCGCCATGACCATGAACGGAGGCGGCAGGGGGAAGGAGTCACCCTCGATGGTGACCTGTTTCTCCTGCATTGCCTCCAGTAGCGCCGACTGTGTCTTGGCCGGTGCACGGTTGATCTCGTCGGCAAGCAGAAAATTGCAGAAAACAGGGCCCTTGCGGATGTGGAACTCGTTGCTCTTGAAATCAAAGAGCGCATGACCGCTAATGTCCGTCGGCATGAGATCCGGCGTGAACTGGATACGGCTGAAGCGGCCTCCGATGGCCTTTGTCAGTGCCCGAACAAGCAAGGTTTTTCCGAGTCCCGGTACACCCTCTACAAGCACATGTCCGCCAGCGACGAGGGTGGTAATGACTTCACGGATAACGGCTTTCTGACCGATGACAGCACGCTCGACTTGCTGCTCAAGTGCGCAGAGCTGGCCGGTTGCCTCGTTTTGTTGTGTTGGTTCCAAGATCTTTATCCTCGATGAATGCGTAAACGCAGCAGCTGTATCAGCTGCCCCTGTCTGATGAGTTGTTCCCTGGTGGTTGCATCGGTGAAGAGCGCGAGTTTTATCTCGTCCCTTGCAAGGCCGCTATGATTGCTAATCCAGTCGATCTGCTGCAGCTCCCGCATACGGGCAAGTGAGCTGTGTTGACTCTGCCAGAAACCGAGTACGAGCTGTTGTGTCGAGCGCGCAAAATAGTATGTTTCGCCGTTTCGCCGGTAGAAGCGGCCCGTCGCCTCCAGATGCTCGATCAGGTCGCGTTGTCGGTTATCGAGCGGCTCCAGCAGTGGACCGCTCCTCCGCGCTGTGTACCAGAGCAGGAGAGAGAAGAACAGGACCGCAGTTGCAAGCAGGGGAGAAGCATGTTCCAGAAGCAGCGTCCAGAGGGAGGGCATGGCCCTGCCGTAAAGCAGCCAGGTCTCGCCCCGGTCAGAGGTCAGGTGGTAGAGCAACCAGGCATGGTCATACTTGCCGATGAGATCATTGGTCAAAAAGAGGTTGTCACTCGTCACGGTCACGACTCCTTTCCCGTGCTCAAGCTGGACGAGGTGATATTCCGCGGGAGTTTCCCGGGCATCACTGCCTCGGGCGAGGCCGCCTCGCGGAATGCTGAAGTCTGGCGATCTGTTATCGGAATGCAGCCATGTCGAGTATCTGAAGAACGCCTCGAAGGGTTCATCGATGCCGGGTATACGGAATCTGATGCTCTCCTGATCCTGGAACGTATCGAGCGACAAACCGAAGAGTGAAAAATCACTGCCATGACGGTGTATGCCGAGCTTGTCGAGGAGGCCGTAGCCGCTGTTTTCATTCTCAGACCAGCTCCTTTTCGGTGTGACGAGGAGGTGGCCTCCATCCTCAACCCATTCAAGCAACGCCTCTTCTCTCTCCGTCGAGAGAGAACTGAAGAAGTTGTTGATGATCAGCGTGTCAGATGGCGGTGGAAGCTGCTCGATGAGTCCTCGACCGCTCACGCTACGGGCCCGATGTCCATTTGCGAGCAGGAAACGTTCGGCGGCGATCAGCGGATTGGTTTTGACGGCTTCGGCGATGTTTGCCACGACCTCGACTTCTACCTGCTCGTAGTTTTTCAGAAACCAGGTGGTGCCGGCAGCGAGCAACAACAGGCCGATTGCACCCTGGAGCAGTCTAGGGCGCATTCTTCTCTCCACTGTAAACAGCTTGCCATTGATGGCAGAGTTCAACGATCTGTTCTGCGTGGAGCGGGGAGCCCGCATAGGCGAGTTCCTGCCAGCGTCGCGTCAGGGAAGCAAAATAACGACTCTCCTGCTCTGGCCGACGTTTCCTGACGAGTCGAAGACATTCGCCTTCGGTTGCACTCTCGGGAATGTCGATATTCTGCTGACTGATGTAGTGAAGGATTGTCGATCTGTAGAGCAGGCTCATGGCCTTGCGCAACTGCCCCTCCTCGCAGAGCTGAATCGCTGCATCGACAGGGTTGTCCGGTATGTCATCGTCGATCCCGTCATCGGGTTGCAGCAGGCGATGCCCGGGTGCCTCACCGGATGGAGCGCTTTTCCCGGGCAGCCGAAACGCAGTAATGCTGCTGGCAATCCTGAATGTCAGCCAGCCTGCGAATACTCCGAGCACGACATAGGCAAACAGACGAAGGAGAAAGGCCAGCCAGTCCAGATCGCCAGGACTGAAATCCACGGGGCTCTCATCATCAGGCGCATCCGCAGTCGCTTCCTTTGCACGCCACTCTTTTTGCACGACCTTCTCGCCAAAATCCTTGTGAGCAAGAACCTCTGCAATACTCTCCCGCGCCTCCTGACGGTCCATGGCGTCAGCAGTTCCCGGGCCAATGAGCGAAAGAGTCATAAAGAGCAGTAACACGACAGCAGTAGAGCCTGAGCCGGGCGGGATCCGTGTGCGCTCCTCTTTTGCTGTCTCCCTGGCGATATGACGGAAACCGATCTCGATATCCCATGCCTCCAGATCGGTCCGTGCATTGATGTAGAGCGAGAAGCCTGCAGCGACGTAAAAGGGGGCAATGATGGAAGCAGCAAGCATGTAGAGTGCACTGTTGAACCATGCGATTGCAGTGCTGTTCGTGATGGAATCGAACAGTGAAAAATCAAGCTCGATGTTTTCCGGCAACAGCATGAAGAGGAGTCCGATGACCCCGAGGTAGAGGATGGACTCGATCTGAAACATCAAAACTGTCAACCAGCCGCTATTCGGATCCGTTCCTTGCAGCAGTTTCATGCGATTGCTGAAATCCGTGCCCCGAAGCCCTTCGAGCTGCTGTATGCAGAGATAGAAGGAGCGGGAGGGTGACAGGCGGCGCCAGGTAATATTACCGGGGAATCCTTTCCTGAGCACGGGAGGCAAGCGTCGCAACTGCCTGTACAAGGGTGTCTGTTCATTGAAGAGCGCACGCCCGAGCCAGTCGGTCATCAGGGGTTCATAGAGTGGTTTCAGCCACCAGAAAAAGAGCACTGCAATGCCGAAACTTCCCGGAAGCAAGAGATGCAGCAAAAGAAAGAGTGGGCCGGCAGTCGCCATCCACATCAACCATAGAGGGACAAACCAGCATCGCGCCATGTGAAAGCCGAGGTCGATCGCCTCCCAGCTCCTTCGTGGACGCAGAACCACTGCCGCCTGCTCAAGCTTCATGCCGCTTCCTTCCCGTGAAAAAGAGATAGGAGAAAACCAGAACCCAGAGGAAAGCACCAATGGCGAACTTGATGCCCGCCGGTAAAACGAGGGGAGACCAGAATGCCTCGATAAGTGCGGCAATAAAGAACATGCCCGCAGCACCGCTGATGAGAATGACTGCCTGACCGGCATTGCGCTTGAGCGCTACGATTCGCCTGCAGTTACCAGGAGCAATGATCGCCTTGCCCAGGAGAAGACCTGCCATGCCCGAGATAACAATGGCAATGAGTTCAAAGGCACCGTGACCGATCACGAATCCCCAGAAGGGTTCGCCGTACCCGATTGTCGTGAGGTAACCCGCAATACCACCGATAACCAGTCCGTTGAAAACCAGGAAGAAGAGTGTACCCAGTCCAGCCAGGATCCCGCCCGCAAAAGTCCGGAAGCCGATAGCGGTGTTGTTGTAGACATAGAAACCGAACATGCTGATACGACTGGCATCTTCCATTCCCTCCTCTCTGCCGCGCCGGTGTGCTGCATCCGGGTTGTACATGTACTCCATCTGTGCAACCGTGCTGTCATCCACGACTGTGTAGATCATCTCCGGGCTGAAATAGCTGGCTGTCCCCAGCAGGATGCCCGGACCGAAGAAAAGCAGGAATGCAAGCCAGAAGAGACGGTAATGGCTGTGCAGCGTTCCGGGAAAGTCGGACACCATAAATTCAAGCATCCGCTTTCCTATACGGAACTCCCGCTTGTAAAGCTGGTGATGCGCCCGTGTTACCAGGTAGCGCAATTTTTCGATAAGGCCGGCGCTGTAACAACGGCTCTCTGCCAGGGCGAGATGCTGGCAGACATCACGATAGAGCGAGGGAAGACGCCTGAGTGACTCGGGTGATGGTCTCGCTGCTCCACGAGAGGATTCGAGACCGTCCAGGATCTCCTCGAGTGCCGACCAGGAGGCTTCATGTCGTTGCTGGAACTGTAACTGACGCATGGTTCAGGACTGCATTATCTGCCGCTTGCGAGCCAGCGAGCATATCCCAGCAGTTTTTCGACACCCTGCCGGCCTTTCTCACCTGTCAGACTGGTGAGGTGATCTGCCAGTTCGATACTGCGGGAGTCGGAGATTCGCGGAACCCGTTCGGCGAAATTGATCAGTGTCTGCTGTTCAGCGGGCGACAGACCTGCGGGTGGTACGACGGCGCGGCTGTCGGGAAGCAGATGTTCTCTCGGCAGTGGCCTGTAGACCACCAGGGTTCCGGCTGCCATGTCACCCAGTCGCTGGAAGCGCTTGCTGAGAAGCATCGAGGCGAGCCCGAAACCATAGAACAACGGCAGGAAATCGACAGTGCGCAGCAGGTTGCGGATCATCGAGGCCTGCCATCCGACGGGTGTGCCGTTACTGTGAACAACGACAAGGCCAAAGGCCGACTTACCGGGAGTCGCGCCCCTTGCAAGCTCGAAATAGACGGGATAGAACCATTCCAGAAGGAAGAAGGCGACGAGCAGCAAGCCGGTCCCCGTCGCTCCCATGACTCCGAGCACCAGCGCGAGGGCAATGTAGATACCCAGGCGGATCAGGCTGTCGACGAACCAGGCTCCCCCGCGGGCGACCGGACCGGCAGGGTAGAGCGCAAGCATGATCCCTTCGGGTGTTTCAATCGTGGAGGTGGTATCCAGCTTCTCAGGCATTATCAGGCGTATGGGGAAGCCGGATGGCTGTGATTGTATGGATGAGTGCTGTGGTCATGTTCCTGGCCGGAAGACTCAATCTCCCATAACGCCTCCCCGGTGATAGCGGTCTTGAGCCGTCGCGTTCGCCCGATGACAGCAATTGTGGATCACTCGAGGGAGGGATAAAGGAATTTTCCATGCCTGGTACGCTGCTTTCGCGATCTTCTTCAGGCAGTGTATCCTGATTCACATAACCATGGGAGCGTCGCCTGTCCGGTTGCAGTCATTTTGCTGTCAACCTCGGCGTGGCAGGATACGCTGCGATCTCTTGGCCCGGAGGCAGTCATTTGGAAGCAGAATTCTGGCATCAGCGCTGGCGTGAGGGGAAAATCGGTTTTCACCTCAACGACACCAATCCCAACCTCTCGGAGTGGTACAGCAGGCTCGCTATCCATCCCGGCCAGCGTGTTTTCGTCCCACTCTGCGGGAAAAGCCTCGATCTGCTCTGGCTGGAGAGGCAGGGAATGGAAGTCGTCGGCGTCGAGATCAGTGAAGTCGCAGTGCGAGGTTTTTTCGAGGAAAACGGGCTCGAACCGGAAGTTGTCAGCGTCAATGACCACGATGCCTGGCGTGCCGGGAAGATCACCATTCTGCATGCCAACTATTTCGACCTTGAGCCCGGCGATCTCGGGCAGGTCGATGCCGTCTATGACCGGGCATCCCTTATTGCCCTGCCGCCCGAAATGCGCGCGGAATATGTTGAAAAGATGCACGAACTGGTTCACACCGATGTGCCCGTATTGCTCATCACGCTTGAGTATCCCCCGCACCAGATGAGCGGTCCGCCATTTTCTGTCTCGCAACTGGAAGTG
>JASFPB010000126.1:0-6525 GCA_050116235.1 Chromatiales bacterium
CCCGGCAGAACCCCGGCCGCCACTGGAAGAGTCCGGGCAGGGAGAAATGCCCCCGCTTGGCTACGCGCTGGGCCAGCTGCACGGTATCTATATCCTGGCGCAGAATGCTGCAGGACTGGTTGTGGTCGACATGCATGCAGCGCATGAGCGCATCACCTACGAGCGCATGAAAGAGGCGCTGCAGCAGGAGCGGCTCAGGTCGCAGCCGCTGCTCGTTCCGGTTAGTGCAGAAGTCAGCCCGCGCGAGGCAGAACTCGCCGTGGAACAGCGTGACTGGTTCGCAAGGCTTGGCATGGAGATCGACCGGCTTGGTGAGTCCACACTCGTCGTGCGCTCGATGCCTGTCTACCTGCAGGGGGCGGATGCGGAACGCCTGCTGCGTGACCTGCTTTCGGATTTTGCCATGTACGGCAACAGCAACCGTATCAGCGAGGAGGTCAATGCCATCCTCTCGACCATGGCCTGTCATGGAGCGGTGCGCGCCAACCGCAAGCTGACACTCGAGGAGATGAATGGCCTGCTGCGCGACATGGAACGCACGGAACGCAGCGACCAGTGCAATCATGGCCGACCCACATGGATGGCCTGGTCGCTCGGCGAGATGGACAAGTGGTTCAGGCGCGGACAGTAGAAGCGCCGCTGCCGCCGGCCATCTTTATCATGGGGCCGACGGCGTCGGGCAAGACGGATCTCGCCATCGAGCTTGCCCGCCGCCTGCCCGTCGATGTCATCAGTGTCGATTCCGCGCTTGTCTACCGTGACATGGATATCGGCACCGCAAAGCCTTCTTCGGAGGAACTCGCGAAGGCGCCGCACCGCCTCATCGACATCGTCGACCCGACAGAGGCCTACTCGGCAGCACGTTTTCGCGAGGACGCCTTGCGCGAGATGGCCGCGATTACGGCGGCCGGGCGTATTCCTCTGCTGGCCGGTGGCACCATGCTCTACTTCCGTGCGCTGGAGCAGGGCCTCTCCAACCTGCCGCAGGCCGACGAGGCGATCAGGCAACAGCTGCTCGACGAGGCGGAGAAAGTCGGCTGGCCGGCCATGCATGCGCGTCTCGCGACAGTCGATCCCGTGGCGGCCCGGCGCATTCATCCCAATGATCCCCAGCGCATCCAGCGTGCGCTCGAGGTGCATGCAGTGACTGGCAGGCCACTGACCGAACTCCAGCAGGAGCGTCCGGAACCGGCCCTGCCATACCGCCCCGTCAAACTGGTGCAATCACCCTGGAGCCGGGAGGAGCTGCGCGAGCGCATCGCCTTGCGCTTCAAACGCATGCTCGAGCTTGGATTCGAGCAGGAAGTCCGTGACCTGCTTGAAAAATACGACCTCAGCCCCGACTTGCCTTCCATGCGCAGTGTCGGTTACCGCCAGATGCTCGGTTATATTCGTGGTGATCTCGATTATGAAGAGATGGTTACGACGGGAATCACCGCAACACGCCAGCTCGCCAAGCGCCAGATGACCTGGCTGCGGCGTGAAAAAAATGCTATCTGGTTGAAACAAAATGGTAAAGATGCCGGTCAGATCATTGAACCTATGCTAAATTAGGTCACTTGCAGGTCTCGATACCGCGGTAGATATTCGCAGGTCTTCGCCCTGCCGCATGCAGGGAAACCTGCGGACGTCGCGTAAACAGTGATCGCGGCGACACTTACAAACAATAAATTCAGTCGGAGAACACCATGTCAAAAGGGCAAAATCTACAAGATCCTTTCCTCAATGCGCTCAGGAAAGAGCGGGTGCCTGTCTCAATCTACCTCGTCAACGGTATCAAGCTGCAAGGACAGGTCGAGTCTTTCGACCAGTTTGTCGTATTGCTGAAAAATGCCGTCAGCCAGATGGTCTACAAGCACGCCATCTCGACCATCGTGCCCTCCAGAAATGTGCGCATTGCGTCTCCCGATGACAGCAGCGGCAAGCAGGACAGCGGCAATTTCTGATATTGCTTCTCCCGGGATCGCCGTGCAGACGTCTACCCGGGCCGCCGTCGTGCTGGAACGGGCTTGCAGGGGCTGAAGGCGACCAGTGGAGTTGTTTGAGCGCCCCAGCGGCGGTGAACGTGCAGTGCTGGTGCATGTCGCCTTTCAATCCCGTCCGGATCCCGGTGAAATCGATGAATTTACGGAACTGGTAAAATCCGCCGGTGCCGAGCCCGTTGCTTTCGTCACGGCGAGCCGCTCGCAACCGGATCCCGGAAGTTTCGTCGGCAGTGGCAAACTCGAGGAGATTCGCGGGATTCTCGAGGCGGAATCCGGCGAACTCGTCATCTTCGACCATGAACTCTCTCCCCGGCAGGAGCGCAACATCGAGCAGGCACTCTCATGCCGCGTGCTCGACAGGACGGGACTGATTCTCGATATTTTCGCGCAGCGCGCGCAGTCCCACGAGGGCAAGCTCCAGGTCGAGCTCGCGCAACTGCGCCATCTCTCGACGCGTCTGGTGCGCGGCTGGACACACCTCGAGCGGCAGAAGGGCGGAATCGGCTTGCGCGGGCCCGGCGAGACGCAGCTGGAGACCGACCGTCGTCTCATCGGACACAGAATTTCGCGTATCCGCAAGCGACTGCAGAAGGTCGATGCACGCCGGGAACTCGGGCGCAAGGCCCGCTACCGTGCCGAGGTGCCGACTCTCTCGCTCGTCGGCTACACCAACGCGGGAAAGTCGACGCTCTTCAACCGCCTGACAGAGTCCCGGGTCTACGCAAAAGACCAGCTATTCGCAACGCTCGACCCGACATTGCGGCAACTGCTGCTTCCGGGAAACACCAGTGTCGTGCTGGCCGATACGGTCGGCTTCATTTCGCGCCTGCCGCACGAGCTCGTTGCGGCCTTCCGTTCGACCCTGCAGGAGTCGATCGATGCGACACTGCTGCTGCATGTCATCGATGCATCGAGTCCCGAAATGGCCGGACAGGTGACAGAAGTCCGCAGTGTTCTCGAGGAGATTGGCGCCACTGGTGTGCCACTGCTCGAGGTCTACAACAAGATCGACCGCCTCGATGGTGTCGAACCGCATGTCGAGCGGAACGCGGAGGGCAAGCCTGTCCGGGTCTGGCTCTCAGCCATGCAGGGCACGGGGCTCGATTTGCTGCTGGAGGCTCTTGAAGAGCTCGTCGGTCCCGACCGTGTTAGCGGCAGTCTCGTCCTGGCGCCCGACCAGGGTGCCCTGCGCGCAGCACTCTACCGGGAAGGGCATGTCGACGAGGAGCGCTGCAGCGATGACGGCAGCCTCGAGCTGCATGTCACCCTGCCGCGCAAGCGCTATGAACAGCTCGTGAATGAGTTCGAGGCGCTGAAAAGGCTTCGGACGGAATCATCCGACCCGGAGAGGGTCTCTGTTAGCGGTAGCCGGTGACGTTCCCGTGCTGCGAAAAACGGCCGTGAATTCGCAGGTTTTCCTGCGGTGTTATTCAGGCGCGTAACAGGCTAGAATTGCGCCTTTGTGCGATTCGACCACGAATCCAGACGATATTCAGTAATCAGGAGTTCCCTATGGCCTGGAATGAACCGGGTGGAGACAAGCGTGATCCCTGGGGTGGCGGTAACAAGCAGGATGGCCCCCCGGACCTCGACGAGGTAATCAGGAATCTGCAGAAAAAATTCGGTGGCATCTTCGGCAAGAAGAAGGGCCCCTCGGGCGGCGATGGCAGCGGCAGCGGCGGCAGCACGAAAAGCGGCCTCCCAGGTGGCGGTCTGCTCGGCATCGTCCTTCTGGTACTGCTGGTCCTCTACGCCGCAGTTCAGGGCTTCTATATCGTTGGCCCTGCGGAACGCGGCGTCGAGACACGTTTCGGCGCTTTCAAGCGCGTGACCATGCCCGGTCCCAACTGGCACCTGCCGGAACCCTTCGAGTCGCACACTCTCGTCAACGTGGATGATGTGAGCTCCTTCGACCACAAGGCGCAGATGCTCACCAGTGACGAGAATATCGTCACGGTCTCGCTGAGCGTTCAGTATCGCATCAACAACCCCGAGGACTTCCTCTTCCGGGACCACGATCCGCGGGAAACCATTCGCAGCTCGACCGAGTCCGCATTGCGCGAGGTTGTCGGCCAGAACACGCTCGATGACATCATCACCGAAAACCGGAATGCCATCGCCGTGGCCGTGCAGGAGCGCGTTGTCGACCTCGTCGGTCTTTACCAGACTGGTCTCGAGGTTGTCAGGGTCAACATCCAGGACGCCGAGGCACCACCCGAAGTCAAGGAGGCCTTCGACGATGTCATCAAGGCACGCGAGGACCGCGAGCGTTTCGTCAACGAGGCCGAGGCCTACGCGAACAAGATCATCCCGGAAGCACGTGGTGAGGCAGAGCAGCTCAAGGAAGATGCCCGCGCTTACAGGGCGCGCGTGATCGCGGAAGCCGAGGGTGAGTCCCAGCGCTTCCTGTCGCTCTACGGGGAATACATCAAGGCGCCGGAGGTCACGCGGGAGCGCCTCTACCTCGAAACTATCGAACAGGTCTATGCGGGCAACAGCAAGGTCCTGCTCGACATCGACAATAGCAACAACCTCACCTACCTGCCGCTCGACCGGATGATGAAGGACCGTGGTGTCATGCCTTCAGCGGGTAGTGAGCCGCCGTCCCTCGACCGGGGCACCGGCTCGGGAGAGCGCACCTCGAACAACCCGAACCTGCGTCAGGGGCGTAATCTCGAACGCAGCAGAGTGAGCCGTTGAGGAGAAAGGTTATGAACATCAAGGCACCAGTCATTATCGTCGTCCTGCTGCTCGCAGCCATCTCCTATCTCGCCTTCACCTTCACCGTGAAGGAGCACGAGACTGCAATCAAACTGCGTCTCGGCGAACTTGCCGAGAGTGATTACGAGCCGGGGATCCATTTCAAGATTCCGCTCTGGAACCAGATCCTGGTTTTTGATCGTCGCTACCAGACCCAGGATTCGCGACCGCAGCAGTTCCTGACGATCGAGAAGAAGTTCGTTGTCGTGGACTCCTTCATCAAGTGGCGCATCAATAACGCAGAAACCTTCTACCGCTCGACCCGGGGCGACATGATCCGGGCCGGAAACCTCATCTCGGAGCGGATCAACACCGCGCTGCGTGACGAGTTCGCCAAGCGGACGATCCAGGAAGTTGTCTCGGGAGAACGCACGCAGATCATGGAAAACATCTCCGAGAAGGCCAGCAAGGGAACCGCCGACCTGGGTATCCAGATCGTGGACGTGCGTCTCAAGCAGATCGATTTCCCCAAGAACCTCAGTGATGCCATCTTCCAGAGAATGCGCACCGAGCGCCATCGAATCGCATCGGAGTTGCGTGCAGAGGGTACCGAACAGGCCGTGACCATTCGCGCCGGTGCCGAGCGCCAGAAGACCGAGATTCTCTCCTCGGCATACGGCGAAGCGGAAAAAATTCGCGGTGAGGGTGAAGCGGTTGCTGCCGAAACCTACGCCACGGCCTTCAACCAGGACCCGGACTTCTACGGATTCTGGCGTAGCCTGACTGCATACCGCGAGGTCTTCCGAAAGGGCGACGACGTCATGGTTCTGAAACCGGACTCCGAGTTCTTCCGGTTCCTGAATCAGAAGCAGGAATGAATCAGGCATAATGCAGGACCTTTTTGCTGCCCTCGCACTGGTGCTGGTGCTCGAGGGCATCATGCCTTTTCTGGCACCGTCGCGTTACCGCGACGCCATCAGGCAGATTTCCGATCTGGATGACGGCATACTGCGCAAGGTCGGTCTTGCGAGTATGATTGTCGGGCTGGTGCTGCTCCTGATAGTGAAATCATGAAACCGAACAATAGCTGGCTGTTGCCCGACGACATCGACGAACTCCTGCCGCCCGAGGCCTGGCGTGTCGAGAGTATCAAGCGGAAGCTGCTCGATCTGTACGACCTCTGGGGATATGAATTCGTCAATCCGCCGGTCATCGAATATCTCGATTCCCTGCTCACAGGAACCGGCAGCGACCTGGATACACAGACGTTCAAACTGACGGACCAGGTCTCCGGCCGCATGATGGGCATTCGCGCCGACACGACCCCGCAGGTTGCACGGATCGATGCGCACAAGCTCAAGCGGGACACACCCACACGGCTGTGCTACATGGGAACGGTCTTGCGTACCCGCGCCGATTCGCTCGAGAGTTCGCGCAATCCGTTCCAGGTCGGTGCCGAACTCTTTGGCCATGACGGCATTGCCAGTGATGTCGAGATCCTCCAGCTCATGCTGGAGACGATTCGCACGGCCGGTGTCGAGAGCCAGCATCTTGACCTCGGGCATGTCGGCATCTACCGCGGGCTCGTCGACCAGGCCGGCCTCACGCACGAACAGGAGATGGCGCTCTTCGATGCGCTGCAGCGCAAGGCGGCCACCGACCTCTCCGACCTCATCGAAGAGTTCCGGCTCGAGCCGGCGATAGCCGCCATGTTCGAGTCACTGGCCTCACTCAATGGCGACGAAACCGTCATTGCCACGGCACGTGAAACCCTGGCGTCGGCGTCCGACGAGGTGCACCGTGCAATCGACTACCTGGAAGAGGTTGCGCGCGAGCTCAA
>JASFPB010000127.1:0-6520 GCA_050116235.1 Chromatiales bacterium
CTTCTCTCCGGGCTCACCCGCATCCGGCATGGTCCGTGTTTACGACAACGAGGAACGCTTTCTCGGCGCCGGCGAGATCAATAGCGATGGCATGGTTGCCCCGAAGCGTCTCATGCTGGCCGAGTAGCAGCCCGCACCGCGGGTGAATCATTCAGGACGCAGAGAGCGCAAAGGAACGCAAAGTTCGCAAAGTATTGTTGTCATCGCGAACCTCGCCTGGCGGGGTGTGGCGATCTCGATGCGATAACAACATTCAAAAATGAGATTGCCACAGTCGCTGCGCTCCTTCGCAATGACGCCTGACCACGTAGGAGCCCGCACCACGGGCGAATGATCTCCGACACCTTTTCGGATCTTATGTCATCACGGGGAGGGTACAGGCCGACGTGGTGATCTCGTACGATGAGATTGCCACAGTCGCTGCGCTCCTTCGCAATTGTATGTGTTACCTAATTCGTTGATAGTTTTTCGATCATTTCTACAGGCGTTTTCCCGTCGATACCCTGATGCGGGCGCGCCTCGTTGTAGTAAACCAGATAATGCAGGAGTTCTTCCTGGAAGTGCTCTTCACTCTCGAAATAGGTGCCTTCGATCAGGTCTTCATTGAGAGTAGCCAGAAACGTTCGACCTTGCCATTCGTCTGGGGGCGATAGGGACGCGTGTAGCGATGGCGAATTCCCATTTCCATCAGCATGCGCTCGAACGGGTGGTTATCTTTCGCGCCTGATCCCTTCCGTCCGAACTCAGAGCCGTTGTCGGTCAGCACTTCTTCAAATTGAATCCCGTACTGCTGCCCGAGTGCATTGAAGCAGCGCATGGTCGCAAACATCACGGTCAGTGACTTGATGTCATCGACGATCTCGGCCCATGCAAGCCGGCTATACGCATCGATGACACAGACCAGATAACGTCGCCTGGACACAGTCGCAACCAGGTCCTGGCTGAGATAGTGGCAATCCACATGGCCCAGCTCACCTGCACGTTGTTTGATAATGCTCCTTTTGGCTTCTTTCATCGGCGGTTTCAAGCGATTCACGCCATGTCGGCGAAGAATGTTGTAAATACAGGAGGTCGATGGCGCATTTCTCCCTAACTGAGGCTTGAGGATACGGTAAATTTCGTAGCGATTGTTGCCCAGCGCACGGGCTTCCAGTACCCGTTGCTCAATCTCAGGCGCTGTGCGGCGAGTGCGCCATTTCGGACCGCGTTTTCTCGGTAACAGGTCATCAGGATCGTTACTCTGCCTGTAGCGTGCATAGTATTTCAGGAACGTCTGGGCGCAGGTCCCGTGAAATGCATAGAACTCTTTGGCAAAGCGGAACTTCGGGTGTTGTTTCGCTTTGACGAGTTCGTATTCCCGGATCAGAAACTGGTACTTCTGGATGTAGTTCTTTTTGAGCGTATCGTCTCGACTATTGTTGCGCATCGGTATTCTCGCTGATAAGTCCCTGAAGGGGCATTTTTATCAACGAATTACGTGACACATACAGCAATGACGCCTGACCACGTAGGAGCCCGCACCGCGGGCGAATGATCTCCGACACCTTTTCGGATTTTATGTCATCACGAGGAGGCTACAGGCCGACGTGGTGATCTCGTACGATGAGATTGCCACAGTCGCTGCGCTCCTTCGCAATGACGCCTGACCACGTAGGAGCCCGCACCGCGGGTGAATGATCTCCGACACCTTTTCGGATTTTATGTCATCACGAGGAGGCTACAGGTCGACGTGGTGATCTCGTACGATGAGATTGCCGCAGTCGCTACGCTCCTTCGCAATGAAAACTTTCTGGCCAGTGTCAGTTTGATGACAGAGAGCAGTCCACGACAGTGAGCTACCAGGATGTAACCTGAAAATGTTGCCAAAACATCAAAACAATACTATATATTGCATATGCACCAATATTGATCCTGGCGAAATGATGAAAACCCAACCGGCAACGCAACCTGATCCGACCGTGACATTGACGAAAGCCTATCTCAATGCCGGCAAGGCGCTCGGGCTGACGCAGGAGGATCTCGGCAGTGTCATCGGCCGCGACCGTACGCTTTTCAGCCGTGGCGGACTCGACCCCGAAACCAAGGCCGGCGAGCTGGCGCTGCTGTTGGTTCGCCTCTATCGCAGCCTTTTCGCACTGGTCGGAGGAGAGGCTGAAGGTCTGAAGCACTGGATGCGCACAGAGAATCTGCACACCGGCGGTATTCCGCGGGAGCAGGTGAAATCCGTCTCCGGCCTGGTGCATATCGTCGAATACCTGGATGCGATGCGCGGCAGGGCCTGATGGATATCTGGGCTGCCTGCAGGGAGGCGGCTCTTTCCGGGCCTCTCGTTGGCGAACTTGTACGGATCGTCGAGAGCCAAGAGAAAATCGCCACGAACGCCATCGTCGAGAGTCTCGAGGAACAATCATTGCTGGAAGAGTTGCTCGAGGCGAGCAAGCCTGCCAGGCATCCCGCAGCGGCGGGCCTGCATTACCTGCTCTCCACGCCTTTTCGATACCCGCCTCTGAGGTACGGATCCCGTTTCGGAACGCGCTATGAACCCAGCCTCTTCTACGGCGCCCGCGATTTGAAACCGGCGCTGGCGGAAACCGCTTACTACCGCCTGGTTTTCTGGTCAGGCATGAAGACTCCGCCACCGTTCGGAAAGTTGACGACGGAACACACGGCTTTCGGTGCGCGCTACGCGGTGGAAACAGGCCTGCGTCTGCAGGAGCCGCCGTTTCAGGCCTACCATGAGCGACTCTCGGATCCTGCCGATTACAGCCACACACAGGGACTGGGCAGCAGCATGCGCGAGGCGGGCATCAAGGCTTTTGAATACGTCTCCGCGAGAGACCCGGAAAACGGGATCAACATCGCACTCTTTCACCCCGGCGCTTTCTCTTGCCCGGGACCACTCTGGCAGGAACCCTGGCTCTGTGAAACGACCAGCGAGAGCGTCACTTTCTACAACAAGGTGTATGGCACGCAACGCTATCCGCTGGAAGTTTTTCTCGTCGAGGGGCGATTGCCGTCACCCGCAGTTCAGGCTTGAAAAACCGGGACAGTTCGCGCAAAAAGATGAGGAGTCCGGGAAGAGCGGGAAAGCCTTGCCAGGGGGTGTTTTCATCAGTGATGCGGTTTGCCGGGGGGCTGATTGTTCGCGCATCGATGACTGGCATTCCGAAGGCAAGTCAAGCGAATTGAATACGATTGATCCAGTCTTCACAGCCTTCGTGTCCTTTGTGTCCTTCGTGGTGTATCAAGGATGATATTCATCCTGTCTCGACCTCTGCCATTGCCAGCGTCTTTTTCACCGACTCCGCATACGCTATGCTTTCCACAACGGAACTTTTCTGAATAAAGCAACAAGATGCCCCAACCCCTCAGTCTCGCGCGCGCGGCAAAGCTGGCAGGCGTCAAGCGCAGCGAACTCCAGGAGAAACTGCGCGAGAGCGGCCTGGATATCTTCGAGGGCAAGATCGCCGTCGGTGACTTGCTGACACTCTATCCCGAACTCGATCTCGACAAGGATCCCGTCTTCGAGCGCATCCAGCGTTTCCGCCAGGATGCACGACCCAAGCGCGAATACAGCGACGGCTGGATTCCCGAGCCAGAGGTATTGCTTGCCAGGCTCAAGGAGATGCAGTCAGCACTCGTGCGAACCAAGGCACTACTCAACCGGAACGAGGAAGCCTTCGAGGAGATCACCAGTCGACTTCAAGCCCTTCGGGACGCGACGGGGGATCCAGAGGCAAAGCAGCATTCTGAGGAGGCTTTGACGTGGCTGGATCGCTTTATGCGGGACAAGCAACAGCCTCATGATGTCCGCGCCGAGATCTTCGCGCGCGATCTTTTCCTGAAAGTGCTGGCTGCCAGGGTCAGCGTTACGCCGAGTGGTCATGAATACATGGTCGAGGGACGTGAGAGCCTGCTCGAGGCCGGCTTACGCTCCGGGCTACATCTCGACTACGGCTGTTCCAGTGGCAACTGCGGCATGTGCAAGTGCAAGGTGCTCTCCGGCAAGGTCGCCTCGTTGCGCGAACACGACTATTTCCTCAGCGAGCGCGAGAAGCGTGAGGGCTACGTACTTGCCTGCTCGACAACGGCTGTCACAGATGTCGTTATCGAAGCGCACGAAGCGGGTGCTCCCGCTGAACTGCCGGAGCAGGAGATCCGTGCGCAGGTGACAGGTATCGATCGTCTTGGAGAAGGCGGGGCGCTGTTGCGCCTCAAGACACCGCGATCCAATACACTGCGTTTCATGTCCGGTCAGAGCGTTCTGCTGACAACGGAAAATGGTGAACAGGCGCGTTACCAGCTGGCATCCTGCGCCTGCGACGGCAGAAAACTCCGTTTCTTCATACGTGACAGGGGGGATGCTTTCAGCCGGGCGGTACTGGAGGAGCAACTCGTGGGACAGGCAGTCACCATCGAAGGCCCGGATGGTGACTTCGTGCTCGAGGAGGAGTCGCTGGCACCCTCTATTTTCATCGCCGCAGCTGACGGTTACGGTCCCGTGCTGAGCATGGTCGAGCAGGCGATCTCCATCGACAATGCCGATCGCATCGCTGTATATCTGGTTGATGAACCGGCCTGGGGTGATGCCTTCGAGAATCGCCTGCGGTCCTGGAAAGATGCGCTGGATAATTTCGAGGTGACGCATCTGCCTGCAGGTATCGGGATATCCGATTTGCGCGACAGGCTCACAGAGGAAAATCCGGACCTCGGGGAGAGCGACATCTACCTGGCAGGCCCCGACGAACTTGTCACGCCACTCGCCAGAATCATCGACATGGATCTCAATGCCAGGCAGTGCCGGGTCTGTGCGATCCACTAACTACTGATCAGACCATCAAGAAAGAGTCACACCTATGACCAAGCACATCGGAATCCTCACAGCTGGCGGCGACAGCCCCGGGCTCAATGCCGCGATACGCGGTGCAGGCAAGGCAGGCCAGCTCAACCATGACATGCGAATCATCGGCTTCAAGGATGGTTTTCGTGGCCTTGTCGAGAACAGGACCATGAGCCTCGACGGCAGTGTGCTCTCCGGTATTCTCACCCTCGGCGGGACCATTCTCGGAACCAGTCGCGACAAGCCTCACAAGATGAAAGTGGGTGGCAACACCCGGGACATGACGGATGTTATCGTCGAGAACTACGAGGCGAATCATCTCGATGCACTGATCTGCATAGGCGGGGGCGGCACCCAGAAGAACGCGCTGGAGCTCAGGAAAAAGGGGCTCAACATCATCACCATGCCAAAGACCATCGACAACGATGTCGGCATGACGGATGTGACCTTCGGCTTCGATACGGCACTCGGTATCGCGACCGAGGCGATAGACCGTCTGCATAGTACGGCACACAGTCATCATCGCATCATCGTTGTCGAGATCATGGGCCACAACTCCGGCTGGCTCGCGCTGGGTTCAGGTATCGCCGGTGGCGCGGATGTCATACTGATCCCGGAAATTCCCTACAGTCTCGAGGCCGCAGCCGAGTCGATCCGGCAGCGTGTCAAGAACGGCAAGAAGTTCAGTATCGTGGCGGTGGCGGAAGGCGCCATGGAGATCGATGAAGCCAAACGCATCCGCAAGCTCGAAAAACGTATCGCTGAGTCGGAAGAGAAGGACGACTCAAAAGCACGCAAGAAAGCCAAGAGCGAACTCAAGCAAATCCACACCGGGCTCGGCGATCACACGCTCAGGCTCGCACGCCAGCTCGAGGAGCTCACGGGTCTCGAGGCGCGCCCCACGATACTCGGTCATCTGCAGCGTGGTGGCACCCCGTCGGCTGCCGATCGCTTGCTCGCAACCCGGCTCGGGACTGCCTGCGCGCAGTACATCAGCGAAGGCGTGACCGGGGTCATGGTGGCTGCGCGGGGGGAGGGTACCGAGCCCGTGCCGCTCGAGCAGGTGGCAGGGAACAAGAAGACGGTACCGCCCGATCATCCCTGGATCCAGAGTGCGCGCGATGTCGGTGTCTCTTTCGGCGATTGAGGATTTCACCTCGAAGAACAGCAGGGCCACAAAGAAGTCAGGGTTCAGGCAAGCTGACTCTTCTTCGTTTTTCGAAACAGAGTAACAACGTCCGGTCGCCGTCATCCGGAATTGATCCCGATACTGTCCAGTTCTGAAGCACTTTCTGCACCGGTTCAAAAATCTGCCGGTTTGCAGGATAATCGGAAGATTGCACTTTCTGATTCAGAGACAGCTGATGCCAGTATACCGCTCACGAACCACGACACATGGCCGCAACATGGCCGGCGCACGCGCCCTCTGGCGCGCCACCGGCATGAAAGACGGTGATTTCGACAAGCCGATCATCGCGATTGCCAACTCTTTCACCCAGTTCGTGCCGGGCCATGTGCATCTCAAGGACCTCGGCCAGCTCGTAGCGCGCGAGATCGAGAAGGCCGGCGGCGTTGCCAAGGAATTCAACACCATCGCTGTCGACGACGGCATCGCCATGGGCCACGGTGGCATGCTCTACTCGCTGCCGTCACGCGACCTGATCGCCGACTCGGTGGAAT
>JASFPB010000128.1:0-6489 GCA_050116235.1 Chromatiales bacterium
TTATCGATGTGTAATCGAGAACCACCTCTCTCTGCGGGACGACCGAGGTCACTGCAAACATCCTGTCTCTGTTTCGACCTGAATGGACGCTGGAGAATTTCCTCAGCAAAGATACGGGCATTCCGTACATGGTTAGCCTGATCCTCACCCGGGAGGCATTTCGACCCCGCGATGCTGAATCCTATGCTATTGTTTTTGTCTGCGTTTCGCATACAGGATCAGATCAGGCTCGCTGTTTCCCGACCCTGACTCCTGGATGCGCAGATATGAACGGGCTCGAACGAAGCCCGGAGCGATAACACCAAGAGGAGAAAAGCATGAAACCTGCGTCCTTTATGACAGCTGCGGTCGTCGCGGCATCCATGGCAATCTCGGCACCTGCCCTGGCCAAAAAAAATCTTGTTTTCAGTGGCGGACCAGCTGGCGGCACCTTCCAGGTCGTCGCCAACGCTGTGCAGGTCTATGACCCTGTCAAGAACTCTGACAAGTATCGCGTGCGTGCGCAATCTTCAGCCGGTTCAGTGGAGAACCTGCGCAAGGTCAACTCCGGCAAGGCGGATTTCGGCGTCGTCTACTCCGGCCATGTCTTTCTTGGTCGCGAGGGCAGGCTGAAGAACGACACCAACAAGTATGAGAACGTCATGGCTGTATCCTATCTCTACGGCGCGCCAGCACAGCTTGTCGTGCGCAAGGGATCCGGCATCAGCAGTGTGAAGGATCTTGTGGGCAAGAAAGTCGGTGTCGGCAACGCCGGTTCAGGTGCCTTCGCCAACTGCGAACTCTTCTTTACCCACATGGGTATCTGGGACAAGATCGAACGCAATGCCATGGGCTACAACGATGCGGCACAGGCCTTCGGCAACAACCAGCTCGACGCCTTCTGGCTTTTCACTGCCTTTCCAAGCGGCGCTGTGATCATGGCCGCCCAGACAAACGACATCGATCTCGTTGAACTTGGCAAGGACGCGACTGATAGCGGTTTCTACGAGCAGTTCCCTTACTTCTCCAAGCTGTCGGTTCCTGCAGGTACCTACAAGGGCGTTGAAAAGGAAACCCCCTCCTTCCAGGATTCCGCTCTCTGGGTTGCCAACGCGGATGTGCCTGCCGATGTCGTCTACGACATGCTCAACACCATTTACACGGAAGAGGGTCTCGCGCACATGAGGCAGCAGAAGAAGACTTTCAAGGAGATGTCCATCGAGAGTGGTGTCAATGGCATCGTTACGCCGCTGCATCCCGGTGCCGAGAAATTCTGGAAAGAGAAAGGCATTCTCTGACAGCCCGGAAGCGGGTGTAAGCCGGGGGCCGCGCAGGCAACCCCCGGCATATGCCCTGACCAGGTGTTGACCAACCTGCCCGGGACATAATCCGGCGCTCGACAGAGACCAGTCTGATGAGCCAAAGTGCTGCCCTCTATGACAACCTGAGGAAAATCGAACAGTATCTCTTTGATGCCCTCGCCCTGGCACTCGTGGGCTTCTATTCCTATGCCGCAGTCATTGCACCGGCGGCAACCCAGTACCATCGTGGTGTCTACGTCATCATCACCTATGTGCTGGTTTTCCTGATCTATCGATCACAACACAAGCTCCTGCGCATCCTGGACTACATCCTGATGGCACTGTCGATACTTGCCATCGGTTACTGGATCATCAACTTCGAAGCGATCAACTACCGCTCTGGCGCTGAAACCGAAATGGACCAGTACATCGCCGTGATCGGGGTCTTGCTTGGCATCGAGGTTGCACGACGCGTGGTGGGAAATGTTTTCGTTGTCATCGGTACCATCCTGCTGCTCTATGGCGTCTATGGCTATGCAAGCTGGATACCCGAGGACCTGCAACATGCAGGCGACACCTTTCTGGGCCTCTGTACCAGTATCTTCTACAAGAGTGATGGCGTCTTCGGCATCATGGCGAACGTGCTTGCCACCTATATCATCCTCTTCGTGATCTTTGGCGCCTTTCTCGAGAAAAGCGGCGCCCAGAAATTCTTCATCGATTTCCCGCTCGCCGCTGTCGGCCACAAGATCGGCGGCCCGGGCAAGGTGTCCGTCATCGCGAGTGGCCTGTTCGGCTCCATTTCAGGCAGCGCCATCGCCAACACTGTCTCGACGGGCGCCTTCACCATCCCGATGATGAAGAAAGCGGGTTTCCGACCGCACATTGCAGGCGGGATTGAACCCGCAGCTTCCATTGGTGGAATGTTCATGCCCCCGATCATGGGCGCTGGCGGTTTCATCATGGCCGAGCTGACCGGGGTGCCCTACTCTCAAATCATGCTGATTGCCATCTTCCCGGCACTGATGTACTTCTTCAGCGTCTTCATGATGGTTCATTTCGAGGCAAAGAAGCACAACATTGTCGGCGAGAAATCGGACCGCAATGCCATGGATATCCTCAAGGACGAGTGGTTCTACATCACGCCACTGGTCGTCATCACCATCTTCATGCTTTCCGGTTACTCGCCCGGCTATTCGGCGATCCTCGGACTGATCGCCTGCCTCGTGGTGAGCTGGCTCAGAAAAGAGACGCGTATCGGTCCCACCCGCTTCGTCGAGGCGGCGCGCCAGGGTGCGCTCAGCAGCCTGCAGATCGGCGCTACCCTCGGCGTGATCGGTATCATCATCGGCGTGCTGACCTACAGTGGATTGATACTGACCTTTGCGGACATCGTTATCGAGGCCGCCGATGGCAAGCTCTGGCTGACAATTCTCTTCGTGGCCCTGGCTTCCCTCGTGCTCGGCATGGGCGTGCCGGTTACGGCCGCATACCTGATCACGGCCGTCGTGGCTGTACCAGCCCTGACACATCTCGGCGTCAACCTGATCGCTGCGCACATGATTGTCTACTGGCTGTCACAGGATTCCAACATCACACCGCCTGTCTGCATCGCGGCTTTCGCAGGCGCAACGATCGCAAAGGCAAACATGTGGAAGACGGCCTTCACGGCCTTCAAGTTCGCCAAGTTTCTCTACCTGGCACCTTTTCTCTTCGGCTATGTGCCGGCTTTTTCGCTTGACGGCAGTGCGGCTGATATCGGTGTCGCTTTTGCGCTGATCATCATCGGTACTTTCCTCTACTCCTGGCTGCTGAGCGGGATCTGGCTCAAGTATTTCAGGAAGTCGGAATCTGCTGCATGACAAGCAAATAACCTGATCATGAAGAATCGACTTCTTCCGAGATAAACCAGATGAACGCTAACCCCGAAATCAACACGATTCTTTACGCCACCGACCTCGGAAAGCATATGCGTCCGGTCTTCCGTCATGCGGTGACACTTGCACGGCTCTGCGATGCCAGGATCATCATGCTGCATGTTGTGGAGCCTCTTTCGAAGACAGCCGAAACCATGCTCTCACTCTATCTCCCGAAAGAAAAACTCGATGCCATCGAACACGAAGGCATGGGGGAAGTGATCGCCACCATGCAGAAGAGGCTTGAAAACTACTGCCGGGACGAGGCGGATATCTGTGCCGGCGACAGTAGAGTCTCTGACGTCGTCGTCCAGTGTGGCGACGCAAGCAAGATTATCAACAAAGAGGCCAGTGCCCAGAAGGCAGACCTCATTGTCATGGGCAACTGCGCGAGCGACCATCGCATCGGCAAGGGGTTGATCGGTTCTACAGCGAGGCGCGTGACACAGGATGCCAGAATCCCGGTCCTGCTCGTGCCGAACTGTCACTGAAATGTACAGACAGGCCGGCAACAACGACAAAACTGGCGGGGAAATTTGCTGCAGTCGCACATGTCGACAATTTGAAGACATAATGTCAACAATTAAACCATTTTTCCTTGACTGACGCTGCAATATGCCTATCATTGTCGACATATCATAAACTTTTGTCGACAAACAGAGATCGATCATGGCGACAGCCACAGCCTGTGAACAAAAGGAACCTGTCACAATCGCCGACAGGGTGTTCAATCAGTTGCGCGAGGCTATCCTGGGAGGGAAGATGGCACCGGGCCAGAAAATCAGTGAACCGGAACTCGCCAGTCACTACGGCGTCAGTCGCGGTTCCCTGAGGGAGGCCATTGCACGGCTCGAGAGCAGCAACCTGGTGGAGCGCAAACCCAACGTCGGTGCACGCGTCATCACTCTCTCGATCGACGAACTCATGGAGATCTATCACATCCGCGAGGCGCTCGAGGGAATGGCTGCACGGCTGGCAGCAGTGAACATGGAACCGGACGAGATCACCGAACTGCGCAAGATCGTCGAAAGGCAACGCAAGGAGATCTCGAGCGGCAACTACGCCTATTTCCTGAAGGAGGTGGATCTCGACTTCCATTTCAGGATTATTCAGGGCAGCAGGAACAAGCGACTGATCCGCCTTCTGTGCCAGGACCTTTACGACCTGGTGCGTTTTTACAGGGCGAGTTTCAGCGCATCCAGCCCGCGACCCGAACAGGCCTATGAGGAGCACAGTGCCATCGTGGCCGCCATGGAGCGCAAAGACGGCGAGATGGCCGAACTGCTGATGCGCCACCACATACGCGCATCACGCGAAAACGCTCGAAAGAGCTTCGAGGCGATGCAGGACCAGCCTGCTGGCCAGCAAACGACACAGTAATCAGCAGCGAGTGCAACATGAACAGCACGCTCAAGCGACCCAGATTTCTCGACCTGACAAAGATCCGCCTGCCCCTGCCGGGGATCGTCTCGATCCTCCACCGTATTTCCGGCGTACTCATGATTCTTGCAATCCCCTTCCTGATCTGGTTGCTGGAGCTTGCAGTGTCAGGCCAGGCGGCATACGAACAGGCAGCGGCTGTCACTGACTCGCTACTCTTCAAGCTCGCGGCGGCAGTCATCCTCTGGTCTCTTTGTCATCACCTCGTTGCAGGTATCCGCTACCTGCTGCTCGACATCGACATCGGCATCGAGCGCAAGCAGGCCCGCCAGAGCGCCGTCGGTGTCTTCGTCATCTCTATTGCCCTGACAATACTCTTCCTGGGGGTGATCTGGTGAGCATCCAACTCAGCGGCCTTCGCGCCTGGACCATACAACGAATCAGCGCCATCTACATCGCCCTCTTCACGCTTGCGGTAATGGTGGCCGTACTCTTCAACGGGGTGCCCGAGGATCACCAGGCATGGAGAGCATTGCTCTCCTCACCGTTCATCAACCTTTCGGTCATGGCGTTCTTCCTCGCGGTGCTCCTGCATGCCTGGGTCGGCGCGCGCGACGTGATCATCGACTATGTGCATCCACTTGGCGCACGCTTCACGGTCCTCGTGCTGGCCGCTGTCTTTCTGATCGTCTGTGGTCTCTGGGCTGCACGCCTCCTGCTTAACCTTTTCTGATGCAAGATATCAAAATGTCTACACCAATCAGCCAGTTCGACGCTCTGGTCATCGGCGCCGGTGGCGGCGGCATGCGCGCTGCCCTGCAACTCGCCCGGGCCGGTGCCAAGGTTGCTGTCATCTCCAAGGTCTTCCCGACACGCTCCCACACGGTCGCAGCCCAGGGAGGAATCAATGCAGCACTGGGGAACGTCCTGCCGGATAACTGGCACTGGCACATGTTCGACACCGTGAAGGGAAGCGATTATCTCGGCGACCAGGATGCCATCGAGTACATGTGCAAGATCGCACCACAGGTTGTTTATGAACTCGAACACACCGGAGTGCCCTTCTCCCGCCTCGATGACGGACGCATTTACCAGCGCCGCTTCGGTGGGCAGAGCCAGAACTTCGGCGGTGAGCAGGCAGCACGCACCTGCGCAGCAGCCGACCGCACCGGGCATGTCATCGTGCACACGCTCTACCAGCAAAACCTGCGTGCCCAGACGCACTTCTTTGATGAGTATTTCGCTATCGACCTGATCCAGGCGGAAGACGGTCACATACAGGGCGCGCTGGTGCTCAGCATCGAGACAGGCGAGCCGCTGATCATTCATGCTAAAACGACACTGCTTGCCACTGGTGGCTGTGGCCAGATCTTTCGTACCAACACCAATGCCCTGATCAATACCGGAGACGGTATGGCGATGGCGCTGCGTGCCGGCATTCCCCTTATGGACATGGAGTTCTACCAGTTTCACCCGACCGGTATCGCCGGCAAGGGCATGCTCATCACCGAGGGCGCGCGCGGTGAAGGCGGTTACCTCGTCAACGCTGACGGCGAGCGGTTCATGGAGCGCTACGCGCCCAATGCAAAAGACCTTGCGAGTCGCGACGTCGTCAGCCGTGCCATCTATACCGAGGTGAAGGAGGGGCGCGGTTGCGGTCCGAACAAGGATCACGTGCTGCTCAAACTCAACCACATCGGCGATGTCGTCAAGAAGCGTCTGCCGGGCATCCGTGCGACCAGCATCTCTTTCATCGGCATCGATCCTGCAGAAGAGCCGATCCCGATCTACCCGACCGCGCACTATGTCATGGGTGGCATTCCGACCGACCGCTTCGGTCGCGTGGTGGCGCCCATGGGAAGCGGTCCGGAAGAGGTCGTTCCGGGCCTCTATGCGGCCGGGGAATGCGCCTG
>JASFPB010000129.1:0-6471 GCA_050116235.1 Chromatiales bacterium
CTGGCATTCGCGGTCAAGGTGCCAATGTGGCCGGTGCATACCTGGTTGCCGGATGCGCACGTAGAGGCACCGACAGGCGGATCCGTGATCCTTGCGGCCATCATGCTGAAAATCGGGGGCTACGGTTTCCTGCGTTTCAGCTTGCCAATCACGCCTGATGCGAGTCGCGAGCTCGACTGGTTCATCATCCTGCTGTCGCTGATTGCGGTCGTCTATATCGGTTTTGTCGCACTCGTGCAGCAGGACATGAAAAAGCTCATCGCCTATTCATCGATATCACACATGGGCTTCGTGACCCTCGGTTTCTTCATCGTCTTCATGATCGCGGCCAATCCCGATGCCTCTGGCGGTGCCGTGCTCGGCGTTCAGGGTGGCATGGTGCAGATGGTATCGCACGGCTTCATATCGGCCGCGATGTTCCTCTGCGTGGGCGTGCTCTATGACAGGTTGCATTCGCGCGATATCAGTGACTATGGCGGTGTCGTGAACGTCATGCCCTGGTTTGCGGCTTTCACGGTGCTCTTCGCCATGGCCAATGCCGGCTTGCCGGGCACTTCCGGATTCGTCGGCGAATTCATGGTCATCATTGCAAGCTTTCGCGCCAACTTCTGGTTTGCGCTGCTGGCTGCCATTACGCTGATCGTCGGTGCGGCCTACACGCTCTGGATGGTCAAACGCGTGATTTTCGGTAGCGTGACCAAAGAGAGCGTCGCAGGGCTGCAGGATATCAATGGCCGCGAAGCCTTCGTGCTGGCAACACTGGCATTCATGGTGCTGCTGCTCGGTGTCTGGCCGGCTCCGCTGATCGATGTCATGGAAGTCACCGTGACGAATCTCGTTGAACAAATCACCGTCTCGAAATTGTGAGGGCGCGACCATGACTTTCGACCACTCGCAACTCATCCCGGTCTTGCCGGAAATCGTCCTGCTTGCCGGCGCGTCCATCGTGCTTCTTGTCGATCTTTTCACGCCGCGTGATGAAGATCGCATGTGGTCATACACACTCACCTTGCTGACGCTGATCGCAGGCATCGCCGCGGTTGGCTACGCTGGTGGTCCCGACAAGCAAATCGTGTTTGATGGAACCTACGTCCGTGATGCAATGAGCGACACGCTAAAGATTGCGCTCATGATCATTGCCATACCTGTCTTCATCTACGGGAGAGAGGGGCTCCGCAAGCAGGGTGAGTGGCGCGCCGAGTACCTGATGCTGGCGCTGTTTGCGATTCTCGGCATGATGATCATGATCTCGGCGAACGGCTTCCTCACCATGTACCTCGGTCTCGAGCTGCTGACGCTCTGCCTTTACGCGCTCGTCGCCTTCTGCCGCGACTCAGCGAAAGGGGCAGAGGCGGCCATGAAATATTTCGTGCTTGGTGCACTGGCATCCGGCCTGTTGCTCTATGGCATTTCCATGATCTATGGCGCGACCGGCAAGCTCGATTTTCAGGGTGTCGCGACAGCACTGACCTCCGGCACCATGGACGAGACAGTGCTGGTTTTTGGCCTCGTCTTCGTTGTCATCGGCATTGCATTCAAATTCGGCGCTGTGCCATTCCACATGTGGGCGCCCGACGTTTACGAGGGCGCGCCGACGTCCGTCACACTGCTACTGGGCTCTCTGCCTAAAATCGCTGCTTTCGGACTGGCCATGCGCATCCTCGTGGATGGCATGGGGCCGCTTGCAGAGCACTGGTCCATGATGCTCGTGATCCTCGCCGTGCTCTCGATGGCTCTCGGTAACATCGTCGCCATCGCCCAGGACAACATCAAGCGCATGTTGGCCTACTCGACCATCTCCCATGTCGGCTTTATCTTTCTCGGCATACTTGCAGGTACAGAGGAAGGTTACAAGGCAGCCATGTTCTACGCCATCGTCTACTCAGCAATGGCGGCCGGCGGATTCGGTATTCTCGTTGCTCTCGATCGCAAGGGTGCGGTTGTTGACCAGCTTCACCAGCTCAAGGGCCTCAATGAACGTCACCCGTGGCTTGCTGCGAGCATGCTTCTGATCATGTTTTCCATGGCAGGTGTGCCGCCAACGGTCGGTTTCTGGGCAAAGCTTTTCGTACTCGAGGCTGTCGTTTCCATTGACATGACCTGGCTGGCGATTGTCGCCGTCGCCTTCTCGATCATTGGCGCCTTCTATTACCTGCGTGTCGTGAAATTCATGTACTTCGACAAGCCGATCGATGATATGCCTGTCGAGGTCGGTGGTGCAGCCCAGTTCACGCTGGGTCTCAATGGTATTGCCATGCTTGCACTGGGTTTCTTCCCGACACTGATCATGGCGTTCCTGCACGTCTGATTGGATAAAAACAAGCTAAAGAAGGGACGCAAAGAACCCGGAGAAGCGCAAAGGACGCTGAGGAAATCCTGTAATCAGAAGCCATCCTTTCGGCTGGTCTTTTTCTATTTATGTGATTTTACCCACGCGTATCGCTGAAGTTTTCTTTCATACATATTTCTTTGCGTCCTCTGCGGACCTTTGCGATCTTTGCGTCCCAAAAACTCGTTCATCAGGCTCGGGACTTCAGGATTCCGTAGATCAATGTTCCCCAGCCAACCAGGAAGAGAGTTCCGCCTATTGGCGTGACAGCACCAAGCCAGCGGGGGCCGCCGACTGCCATGAGGAAGAGGGTGCCGCTGAAAATCAGGATGCCGCAAAAAAAGAGCCATCCTGAAATTGTGACGGATCTCGTGGGAAAAAGATGGTGCAGGACGCCGCAAAAGAGTATCGCCATGGCATGGATGCCAAGATAGAGATTGCCGGTTTTGAACCAGGCCTCCTGTCCGGGCGTCATGATCGCTTTGAGTCCATGCGCGCCGAATGCACCAAGGGCCACAAAAAGGAATCCGAGAAGAGCACCGGCAATCAGCAGTTTCTTTGTCTGGCTGTTCATGCCAACAGGGTCTCGAGGGACTCGCCGGCAATTTCGCGCACTTCCTCACTGTTGTCCTCGAGCAGCCGATTGAGCGTTTCGCGGCTTTTCTCTGAATCAACGAGCGAGAGGTAATGTGCCGCGTCGGCCCGTACGGAGTGGTTATCGGAGCCAGCCAGTTTGATGAGCGAAGTCTCGGCAGAACGAACCAGAGTCTCCGGCAGTTCCTCGAGTAGTGCGCCAATCCCGATGCGCACGGCCATCGGGGTATCCAGGTCATCGAGAAGCGTGACGAGCGATGGAAGTGTGTCGGGATTGTCCGAAATCGTTTTCACGACTTCCTCGAGCTTGCTCGTCCCGAGGAGATGGACGAGATGCTCGACAGGATCCGCGCGACCGGCTTTTTCGATGGTCTCGCGAATCTCCTGTGGCGTCAGTGCGCCAACAAGCTCGAAGCTGCCAATCCTTGTCCAGGGAACACTGCGCGTCCCGGCTTTTTCCGCAGCTTCCGGGTGGATGGCAATGTTGACGACTTCCAGTGAGCCGATTTCACCACTCTTGACGAATTCGGAGAGCGCCTGGAGAACCTTCGGGCAATGAGGACAGCCCGGTGCAATCAAGAGGGTCGCATCGGGTGCGCTCGTCGAATTATCTGGCATCAGGAGTTTCTGGATGTGACTAACTGCCTGAATTTTATAATGATTGGATAGTTCAAGAAAGTGCTGTCTCTCCAGACTTTTGATCGAACAGGGGCATTTAAACCATCTGGGGGAAACCAGGCGGGTCATTGCGGCTGGAGTGTCTACATCGCAACACCCCGGAGTGATCAACTGCCCTGGATAAGCGATGACAGCCACGAATTTGCAGAGACCCTCAAACTTGCCCGCTTTTCGACGCGCTTTTTGCGCTAGAGTTGGCGACTGGTCAAACACGTGAATCGACGCCAGGCGCAAGCATGCAACCCGTCATCTCCATTTCCGGCCTCAACAAGGTCTATAAATCCGGCTACCAGGCCCTGAAAGAGGTCAATCTCGAGATAGAGAAGGGGGAGATATTTGCGCTGCTCGGCCCGAACGGGGCTGGCAAGACGACACTCATCAGCATCATCTGCGGTATCGTTCAGTTCACCGATGGCAAGGTTCTCGCGGGTGGGCACGATATTATCAGGGACTATCGCAAAAGCCGGTCGATGATCGGTCTGGTTCCCCAGGAACTCACAACCGATGCCTTCGAAACCGTCCGGGATACGGTCAGCCTGAGTCGCGGGCTCTTTGGCCGTGAACCGGATCCGCAATACATCGAAAAAATTCTGCGTGCCCTGTCGCTCTGGGACAAGCGTAAGTCCATCATGAGAACGCTCTCCGGCGGCATGAAGCGCAGGGTCATGATCGCGAAGGCACTTTCGCATGAGCCGGAAATACTCTTTCTCGATGAACCCACGGCCGGTGTCGACGTGGAACTGCGTCGCGACATGTGGGAGATGATTCGCGGGCTGCGCGAACAGGGCGTGACCATCATCCTGACAACCCACTACATCGAGGAGGCCGAGGAGATGGCTGATCGCATCGGTATCATCAACCGGGGAGAGATCATCCTTGTCGAGGAGAAGCTTGCTCTCATGGAGAAGCTTGGCAAACGCGAACTGCGTATCGTACTGGCTGAGCCAATGGGCCAATTGCCGGAAAGTCTGGCCGGATACGGACTTGAAGTTGTCGATGATGGCCGGGAACTGCACTACAGCTTCGATGCGCATGACAGCCAGTCCGGTATTCCCGGCTTGCTGAAAACGCTCCAGGAACAGGAAATCGACTTTGTCGACATCCACTCCCGCCAGAGTTCGCTGGAGGAGATATTCGTCGACCTCGTGAGTAACAGGTCATGAATCTCTACGGCATACGCGCCATCTATATCTTCGAGATGCGGCGCTTCTTCAAGACGTTGGGGCAGAGTATTCTCTCGCCTGTCCTGTCGACGACGCTCTATTTCGTCGTTTTTGGCTCGGCCATTGGCTCGGCCATGGTCGAAATCGACGGTATCAGCTACGGCGCCTTCATCATCCCGGGCCTCATCATGCTCACGCTCTTGAGCCAGAGCATCTCCAACGCCTCGTTTGGTATCTACTTCCCGCGTTTCACGGGGACTATCTACGAAATTCTCTCTGCGCCGCTCTCACCGATCGAAATCGTGACAGGCTATGTCGGTGCGGCAGCCACAAAATCGATCTTCATCGGCATCCTGATTCTGGTTACCGCACGATTCTTCGTCGACTATGACATCCAGCATCCGCTCTGGATGTTCGGGTTCCTCGTACTCACCTCTGTGACCTTCAGTCTGCTGGGTTTTCTCATTGGCATCTGGGCCGAGGGATTCGAGAAGCTGCAGATTGTCCCGCTCATGATTATCACCCCGCTGGCCTTCCTCGGGGGTACCTTCTACTCCATCGAGATGCTGCCGCCGTTCTGGCAGACGGTGACGCTCTTCAACCCGGTCGTCTACCTCATCAGCGGTTTCCGCTGGAGCTTCTATGGTGTTGCTGACGTGAACGTTGCGATCAGCTTCGGCATGACACTGCTGTTCCTTGCAATCTGTATCGGCATCGTTATCTGGATCTTCAGGACTGGCTACAAGCTCAGGACCTGAGCGCCGGGCTGAAAGAATGCCCGGGAAATTCGGGATCCGGGAGATCTACGCAAGAAATGAAGTTCGAGGCACCCGGAGCTATGGCTTTGTGCGTCAGTCACACGTCGATAGGTTATAATTTGAACTCGATTTGCGGAGCGATTCATGCGCGATACCGGTGTCTGATCAACCGGGGCGCTGGCGCTCGGGACATGCTGAATAAAGAGAGTTGGGGGAAGAAGATGAGCGCAGCACAACAGCAGCAAGACGTCATTGTCGTCACAAAAGACGATCTGCCGCTTTCCTGTCCGCGTCCCGGAGACGAAGTCTGGAACATGCATCCGCGTGTATACCTGCCGATCGAGAAGGAGAAGCGTTGCGAGTGCCCCTATTGCGGCGCCGTCTACGAACTCAGGGACTGATACACAATTTTTCGCGTGGTTAACGTCATCTGCATGAAGTGGGGAGACAAGTACAGCCCCATGTACGTTAACCGTCTCTACGCTAT
Source organism: Chromatiales bacterium (assembly GCA_050116235.1). Classification (GTDB taxonomy): domain Bacteria; phylum Pseudomonadota; class Gammaproteobacteria; order Chromatiales; family Chromatiaceae; genus Sva-25. Next base: position 6,010 of record JASFPB010000129.1, read on the forward strand.
GGTGGCGCGCAACCTGACGCGTCCATTCCGCTTCGTCTGCTTTACCGACAACGGCGAGGGCGTGCGTCCAGAAGTCGAGATCCAGCCGCTGCCGTCACTGGACTTGCCCGATGGCCTGCCGGAGCGTGGCTGGATGAAGCTCGCGACCTTCCAGCCGGAACTCGGCGGGCTCGATGGCCAGACGCTGTTCCTCGATCTTGATGTCGTCATCGTCGACAGTATCGACTGCTTCTTCGACTACGAGGCCGACTTTGCCATCGCCTTCGATCAGCAGAAAGCGAAGGAGCGTATCGGCAACTCCTCTGTCTACCGTTTCGAAATCGGCAGGTACCCTGACGTGCTCGACTATTTTCGTGAGAACTTCGACCGTATCCGCGAAGAGTTCCGCAACGAGCAGGCCTATCTTTCCGACAGGATGAACAAAAAAGGAGTGTTAAAGTTCTGGCCACAAGCCTGGTGCCC
>JASFPB010000130.1:0-6446 GCA_050116235.1 Chromatiales bacterium
GGATGTTCTGCCCGGGGCGCTGCAAGGGTTCGGCCAGCGTACCCGCCGGCCCCTCGAGTATCCGTTAAAGCTTGTTGTGGGTGCCGTCGCAGTGAGGCGGGCCGCCTGTCTTCTTGCAACCGCAGAGCCAGGCTTTTTCTGTCTTTTCGGCTTTGTAGGCGACAGGCTCGATGCCTGTTCCCTGGTGAGAGCCGTCACAGAATGGCTGGTTCTTGCTTCGGCCACAGGCGCACCAGTAGTAGGTCTTTCCCTCCTCGACATCGACGCCATAGGGCGCTTTCTGGGCAATCACGACATCGTCACTCATAGCGATTCTCCTTTTGTTGTGTGATCACGATTGTGACACGATCGTCAGTGGATAGTCCCTGCCAGCGATGCGTAAATTGCGTCGAAAGATGATATAGCGATTTCAGAAGGTTCTTCTGTCGGTCAGCCAGTAGAAGCTGAAAGGCGGGATGACGAGCTGGTTATTAAAACTCTTCGGTGACTCGCCGGAGTAGAGATCCTGGAGTTGCCCGAAGCCGAACTGGCCACGGTTGCCAAGGTCCGAGAGAGCGAGCGATTGTGGCGCATTATCGAAGTTGGCAACAACAAGGACATTCTCGCTCTGCATGAAGGGGCTCGTGCGCATGAAAACAAAGAGATGCGGGTTGCCCGATTCGAGCAGTTCACGGTTGTTGTAGTCGGAAAATGCCGCGATGCTCTTGCGAACAGCAATCATTTTCTGAAGGCCAGAAAAGATACGTTGTTCGACGCTGCCATGCATGTGGCGCTGCTCGGCCTTGTTCCAGTCGAGCCGCGGGCGATGAATCCAGCGGGTATCCTTCGCCTTGTGTTCATCCTCGAGGAAGGAGAGGTCATTGAGGGTGCCGATCTCGTCGCCATAATAAAGCAGCGGAATGCCGCCGAAGGACATGATCATGCCGTGCATCAGCAGGATGATATCGATGCTCTGCTGAATTGCGTTTTCATCGCCGCTTTCAAGCGCAGACTGGAGTCCGGCCAGCGAGGCAAGGGAACCGGAGATGCGCGCATCACCTGTCTTGCTGTTGTGCCCGAAGATGACGCCCCTGGCAGGTGAGCCCTTGTAGGCACCCGTGAACCAGTCGACGAGGAACTTGCGATGCGCCAGGGGGTCATACCCGGCCCTGGCGATATCACTGTTATCGAAACCGAGCCCGATGTCATCATGGCAGCGTATGTAGTTGAGCCAGGTCGCCCGGTCAAGCTTGTCAGGAAGACTCTGGATGCCCTGGTTGAGCAGATTCGCGTTCTTGGTCGCAACCGTTTCCCAGAGCAGCGCCATGAAAGTGGCGTTGTAGGCGATCTCGCACTCCTTGGCGATCACGGCATCCTCGCCGAAGTACTTGATGATCTCGACCGGGGCAACAATCGCCTCGGCGATGAAGAGTACGCCGGGAGCCGTGACCTGGCTGCAGTCTTTCATGAGCTGCAGGATCAGGTGTGCCTCGCGCTCGTTCTGGCAGGCAGTGCCAATCTTTTTCCACAGGAAGGCCACGGCATCGAGGCGTACGATGTCCGCGCCCTTGTTGGCCCAGTAGAGGATGATATCGAGCATCTCGATGAAGACAGCGGGGTTGCTGTAATTGAGGTCCCACTGGTAATCATTGAAGACTGTCATCACCCACTTTTCCATACGCTCGTCGTAGGTGAAGTTACCGGGGGCGGTCTCCGGAAAGATCTCCGGCATTGTCTCCTCGAACATGTCGGGAATGTTGCGATCGTCGAAGATGTAGTAGTACTGGCTGTATTTTTCGTCTCCCGCACGCGCTTTCTCTGCCCATTCATGTTCGTCGGAAGTGTGATTGACCACGACGTCGAGTGTCAGCAGCATGTTGCGCTTGCGCATGCTCTTCGACAGGGTGCGGAGATCATCCAGGGTACCGAAGCGTTCATCGATTTCGCGGAAATTGCTGACGGCATAGCCGCCGTCACTCGCAGCCTTCGGGCATTCCTGGATCGGCATGATATGTACCATGTTAACGCCGAGTTCCTGAAGGTAGCCGATGTGCGAACACATGTTTTCGAGGTTGCCTGCAAAACCGTCGGCGTAGAGTGCCATGCCGACCCACTCCTGGCTCAGAAACCAGTTATGATCCTTTTCGCGCAGGACATCGAGCTTCTTGAGGTCCTTGTGGCGCTCGATATAGCGCGAGGCCATGACTTCGACGAGCCTGACCATCTGCTGCTCGAAGTCGTCCCGCTGACCGTAGAGGTGGAAAAAGAGCGAGTGTATCGCGTAGAAGTTCGCGCCAAGGCGTGTATAGAAATGACGCAGGTCGCGCTTGCGGATGTCTGGCTTGAGCTCGTCAAGAATCCGGTTCAGCAGGGAGTGTGAGACCTGTTCATACATGCCTGTCGTTTCCGTTTACTTCTGTATTGACCAGCTTTCAATGAATGGGTTGTAGAAAGCCGGGTCGCTGACGGTTGCACCGCGACGACCGACAATCTGCGAGGCGAAGGACTGGGCACGTTCGAGCATCTGCTGCAGTGGCCAGCCTTTGGCAAGACCGAGAAGGATGACCGAGGCGAAAGCATCCCCGGCGCCGACAGTATCGACGACAGGCACGTCGGATTCAGGCATTGCTCCGGCATGTTCCCCGTCGGCAGTCAGGATTTCAGCACCCTCGCTACCATGCGTCAGGATCACGCCATCGAGTTCGTGTCGCTCGATGAACCGCAGGGCTGCATGCTTGTCAGGCTTTCCGGCTGGCATCAACAACGCCAGCTCGTCACTGTTGAGCTTGACCCAGTTGGCTGGAACCAGTTGTGCGAGGACATTTTCACGCTGCCACCAGGGAGAACGCAGGTTGACGTCCACAAAGACGCTGCCTTCTGTGCCGTTCCTGATCGCTTCGAGCGCCATGCGCGACTCCGGCTCTCGCAGCGCCAGCGTGCCATGGTAGAGCATTCCGCATCCGTTAGCGGCTTTGTCCGCTTCGATTGCATCCCATGCCGCGGGCCTGACGATCTCATAGGAGGGTTCGCCATCGACGAGTTCAACGTTAACCCGGCCGGTTGGGTGCGATGCATCGATCTGCAGGCGACCGGTTTGCATGCCCCACTGTTCCATCGCATCACGGACAAGCTGACCCTCGGGGTCTTGTCCGATCCGGCTGATGAACAGCGGTGATTGTCCGAAGGCCTGCAGGTGCCAGGCTACATTGAAAGGGGCCCCGCCGAGAACCCGCTTCCCGTCAGGGAAGTGATCGAACAGTACCTCGCCAAAAACACAAATGTGGTTCACTGCGACGCTTCCATCTGCAAAGCACTGAATCCCATCCATTCGACTGTCTGCGGATGGTAGTGGGCGATACCCTCGAGCATACCTGCACTGTAATTCCCGTTCATGGACATGAACCCACCCCGTGCAATGTAGAGCTGCGTCTCGTAGCCAAGACTTTCCGCGCGCTGCAGAGCGAATTCACGCACAACAGGCTGGGCATTCGCCACCAGGACAGCAGCTATCGGGCTTGCGAGTACTTCGAGGTCGTTACCGCTATCACCACAGAAGACGGTATTTTCATGGGTAAATCCATGCAGGCGCATGAGCGCCTCGATGGCATGATACTTACTGGCGCGTGCCGGAAGGATGTCGAGCAGCCCGATGCCAACGGGTTCATCACTGCTCCAGATCAGACTGGCCTTGATGCCGTGTTCCTCGAAACGCTGGTTGATCAGAGCGGAGAGACGTTCGCGATTACTCTGAAGGGGCACGTAGTAGCTGAGCTTGTGTCTGTTCTGTTTCGAACACTCCTGGAGGCGCAGGTCCTTGATGCCATGCAGAAGCAGCTTGAGATCGGCATGGCGTTTGCCGACCCAGTCGACAGAGATCTCTTCTTCCCAGGCGTCCTGCCTGATCCACTGCTGCTCGGGTCCGACATGGTAGATGGTCGTGCCGACATCACCAATGACGAAATCGGGTGTCGGCAAGCAGTAGTTGGTCATGGCCTTTTCGACGAGTGCACGATGACGTCCGCTGACATAGGCCAGCGTCACCTCGGGTCGCCCTGCGAGATGTGCGAAGTGCTCCCTTGCACCCGGTGACTCTGACTGGGGGCCATTCGGGATCAGGGTACGGTCGAGGTCTGTGCAGACAAGCAGTTTGTCAGTCATTGGGCACCCTGCAGGCATCAAAAAAGTCATAGTGTTCTATCGCCTCGAGAATGCCGTATGCATGCGGTTGCCCGGCAAAGTAGATACGCTCCTGGTCGATGAGCTGGGAGAGTTCCTCATGATGCCTGTTTCCTACCACGACACCAAGGGTGTTGCCTCGCATCATATCCTCGTCTGCCCCCGATCCTCCGGCAACGAGAATCTGTTCCAGGGGGATGTCGAGCCGCTGTGCAACATAGCGCAGAGCCTGCCCCTTGGAAGCGCGTGATGGAATGATGTCGAGAAACTGGCCAAAGGAGGAGAGGACATTCGCTGTCAGATCCTTCTGGCGAAGCGACGCCATAATCTCCTCGATCGATGGCGCCTTCTCGGGGTCGATGTAGTAGGAGATCTTGAATGGAGTCTGCTCCTTTTTCGGTTGCAGTTCGAGGCCGGGCAGCTCGTCGAGCGTCTTGCGCACCTGCTTGGCATTCCAGTTGTGATCGATATGCTGGGTCCAGTCATCGTCCTCGGTGAGGGAGGAACCGTAGTGAATTCGGGTTCCGAGACTGCTGATGAGGACGTCCGGACGGGGAATGCCCTGCTTTTTCATCACGGCGAGTGCCGTGTCGATACGCCGCCCGGTTGCAATGCCGAAAGTCACGCACTTGCGATTGTCTTTCATGACCTCCTGGAACCTCTTCAGTGCATTCGGATTGCCGACGAGGTTCTGGTCGAGATCAGTGAAGATGGCACGGTCACGATAGCGGACGCGTGGTGTCGGCCGCTCGCTCGGGATTGGCTTGTACCGGCCAGGCAATTCGCGGGTTCTTTCCATGTAGGTCTCGGCATGTGCCTGCCAGGAGTAGTGCTTCCTGACACCCGCGATGCCATTGCGCGAGGCCAGTTTCCAGGTATCGCGGTCACGCAGAAGTTTGAGCAGCGCCCTGGTGATGTCATCCTTGTCGAGCGGATCAACGAGCTCTCCGTTCTTGCAGTTGGCGATGATATCGACCGGACCGCCGTTTTCCGTGGCGACCAGCGGAAGGCCGCTGGCCGCAGCCTCGAGCAGTGTCAGGCCAAAGGGTTCCGTCAACGCCGGGTTGATGAAGATGCCATGGCCTGCCGCCACGAGGCGGTAGATCTCGGGGACCTCGTCAGCCCTGTGGCTCTTGGGTATTGCGACCTTGCCATAGAGGTCGTAGGCATCGATCAGCAGCAGGATATTTGTCAGTACGTTCTGCGCACCGCTCTCGAGGTCACGGATATCATCTCGCGTGCCGGCGACGATCAGCAGGTTGGCGCTTCTCTGCAGCGATTGCGATTCGCCATAGGCTTCGATCAGCGTCAGGATATTCTTCCGCTCGTCGGGGCGCGACAGCGCGAGGATCATCGGCTTTTTCGGATCTTCGAAGAATCGCTCGACCTGTGAGGCAAAAGTGATCTCTTCATCATCGCCCGGTGGATGGAATTGCTTGAGGTCGGTGCCGGGCGGAATGACGGTCATGTGAGCAGGATCGTAGTAGTTGTATAGACCATACTGCTCCTCGATTTCGTTGTGCGTGCTGGTGATGACGAGGTCGGCATTGGCCAGCAGCTCCTCCTCGGCCTCTATGCGTCGGGCCATGTTGTAGGTGCGCTCGATCTGCTCGCTGGAGAGACCACGGGCAAGCAGCCGCTTGCGCTTGTCCCGCCCCAGTGAGTGCCCCGTGTGGATCAGCGGTATGCCAAGCAGGTTCGACAGGCGGACGCCGACGTAGCCGGCATCGGCATAATGGCTGTGGACGAGATCGGGCATGCGCGGCTGTTCATTGAGCCAGTTGACGAGGTTGTCGGTGAAACTGTCGAGGTGATCCCAGAGCTGTTCCTTGGGAATGTACTCTTCCGGCCCGGCATCGATGCGTACGATGTCAACCTTGCCGGAGAGGGACTCGAGCGGCTGGGAATAGTCGTCGCTGACGGAGGCATCGACCAGGCGGCGGGTGACCAGGTCCACCCGGTCTACGTCCTCACGTTCGCCCAGGGCGCGTGCCAGGTCAACAACATACTTAGTTTGTCCACCCGTGTCCGCGTCGCGGCCAAGCTCGAGTTCGTGGCCGCGAATCAGACCATGAATGCTGATCAGCAGGATATACCTGCCCTTGCTTCCAGAAGCCATCGTGACCTCAGGAGCTGGAATGCTTGTTGAATAAAGCCATCTGGGTCGATTCTAACACCGCCTTACCTTCATTTCAGTTCGGGATACCCCCCGAGCCCATAGCCATGGCAAGGAAATCTGGAGTTGCGCAGCAACAGCTGACAGAATCAGCCTGGGCGTTTCGCGGAGCGAT
>JASFPB010000131.1:0-6411 GCA_050116235.1 Chromatiales bacterium
GCTGGATAATATACAGCACCTGCTCTTTCCCGGGTTTTGCCTGGTCTGCGGAAGCAAGGCTGTTGGCAGCAGGGATCTCTGCCCGCGCTGCGCTGCGCAACTGCCGCACAATGACCGCCCCTGTCGCTGCTGTGCACACCCGCTTCCGGAGATGTCGGAACCCGGCTCACTCTGCGGGAAGTGCCAGAATAGCCCGCGCCCCTGGGAACAGGTCACTGCTCCCTATCTCTACCAGGGCGAGATCCAGCGCCTGCACCAGGCATTCAAGTTCAATCGCAAGCTGGCGGCGGGACGCCTGTTGTCCGAACTGCTGTGTGAAGCCATCGAGGTCTCGAACCTGCCGCGACCGGATTTGCTTATCCCGGTGCCGCTGCACCCCTCGCGGATACGCCAGCGAGGCTTCAACCAGGCGATGGAACTGGCGAGAATCATCTCGGCACGGCTCACGATTCCGGTCGACCAGTTTTGCATCCGTCGCCGCAAGGCCACCGCACCACAGTCCGAATTGACGAAACGAGAGCGTGCCGGAAATATCCGCGGAGCATTTGCCATGCAGAAGCCACTGATGGCGGAACATGTCACGATCATCGACGACGTGATGACAACGGGAATGACCATCGACGAGATGGCCACGTTGCTACGACGGCATGGCGCCAGGCAGATCGACGCCTGGGTCGTGGCGCGCCGGCCATGAAATCACTGCTTTCGATGAATAGCCAGCGTCAGAAAAGCTTGTCGAAAATACGGAAACCGGCAATGTAGGTTCCGGCTGCGGAACCCAGCGTACTGAGCAGAAAAACCAGCAAAATGCGCGAAACGCGGTTCTTCCACCAGCCACTCCAGTGGGTGACATCATGGCGCAGGCTTTCGAAGTCGCCAACCCTTGGTTTACGCAACAGGGTTTCGACGGCACCGGTGACCATGCCCGCACCGATCGTCGGATTCAGGGATGTGAGCGGCGCGGCAACGAAGGCTGTCAGGATCGTGACGATATGACCGCCTGCAATCAGTGCGCCAAGGGCCGAGAGGGTCCCGTTGATCATGACCCACTCGGCGATCAGGTTCCAGCCAAGCGCGCTGCTTTTCGAAAAGCCCATGACAAAGCCGCTGATGATGAGAGCAGCAATTGCCCAGGGCAGCAGTTTCAGCCACTTGCGCTTTTTGGGCATCACCTCGAGCTGACTGATCACACCAGCCGGATCCTCGATGCCCCGGTCGAGTTGTTCGGCAATCCCCTTCTGGTGACCGGCGCCAATGACCGCAAGGATATTGCGATAGCCGTGCTCACCGCGCTCCTTCAGAATGCGTGCCGCCATGTAACGATCCCGCTCGGCAATCAGCGGATCGAAAAGGTCCTTGCGCTCGGCCGCAAACTCGGAAAAAGTCGTCTCGAGCATGTCCCCCTCCTTGAGTTTCTCAATCTCCTCTTCGCAGACGTCTTCCCTGGAGAGAACAGATGCCAGCAGTCCGCCAACGAGGCCCGCGCGCTTCCACCAGCTGACATTCGCAACAACACGCCTGAGGGTGATGCCAATGTCACGGTCGATCAGCAGCACCGGCAAACCGTGCTCCTGCGCCTGGGCGATTGCCTGACGCTGCTCGGCCCCCGGCTCGATATTGAACTGCTCGGCCAGACGTTGCTGGTAGGCACTCAGGGCAAGCTGTGCAGCCACCATGGAGGCCTTGCCTTCACGAATAACCTGGAACAGGTCCATGCGGGTGATGGCGTCGGGATCGATGAGTGAAAGATAGCGACTGTTGCAGAGTTCGACAGCGACTGCGTCATAGTCACCGCTATCGAGGTGCTCCCTCACTTCCTCCGCACTTGCCCGCGAGACATGGGCAGCGCCGAGCAGAACGACCCGGGCATCTTGTTCGCTGGTGACGATGCTTGTGGTGTTGTTCTTCTGGATGGGCATTGACTCTGCTATGATGCGGACGAAGGCTGGATTCTGCCACAATTAATCTTATGATTCGCCCCAAATTTGCACCTCTGTTTCTGCTTGTCGTTACCATTCTGTTCTTACCTGCATGCCAGAGCATGGCTGAACATAAACGCCAGAATGCGCTCGATACTGCCCTCAAACTCTACGGCAACACCTTGCGCTGGCACGGTCCGGAAAATCAGGCTGACTTTCTCAAGGACCCCGCTTCCATGCCGACATACAGGGATGTTCGCCTCGTCAGTTACGACGTTGTGCAACAACCGGCCGTCGTCGACGAGAATCTCGTCAGCCAGGTTGCCCGCATCGAATACGTTCACACAGGAACACAGGTCATACGCACAATCGATGACCGCCAGCTCTGGGAAAGCAACGAGGAGGGCACAATATGGCTAAGGGTCAACCCTCCCCCTCCGCTGTCACGCTAGCCCACCCGTTACTGACCTGAATCAAGACTCCCCTGCCGCCGGGTTGACCCGCAACCGTGCATAATGGACAATTCGCCGATTATTTGTACGTAATTTCAGAATATTCTGGATTACCGAAACTGTTCCAGTACTGCCGGCCATCGCCGGCAATGTGAAAAATCGTTGTTTTATATCGTGGGGACAACACTATGAGCGAAGGGGCTGACCTGAAAAAACGCCGCTTCCTGACTGCAACGACGTCGGTCATCGGCGCCGTCGGAGTCGTGGGTGTTGCCGTGCCGTTCATTGCGTCATGGCAACCGAGCACGAGGGCGAAAGCCGCGGGTGCACCAGTGGAAGCAGATATCAGCAAACTCGGACCCGGCGAACTGCTGCGCGTCAAATGGCGCGGAAAGCCGGTCTGGATTTTGCGCCGTACCGAGAAAAATCTCGCGGATCTAGAGACTCTCGATACCAAACTGGCAGACCCTGCCTCCGACATGCCGCAGCAGCCGGACTATGCAAAAAACCCGCATCGCTCGCGCAAGCCCGAGATCTGGGTTGCAGTGGGTATCTGCACCCACCTTGGCTGCTCCCCGACATACCGGCCCGAAGTGGCGCCCGAGGACCTCGGGCCCGCCTGGGTCGGCGGCTTTTACTGCGCTTGCCACGGCTCGCGTTTCGATCTGGCCGGGCGTGTCTACTCCGGTGTCCCGGCACCGACCAACCTGGTCATTCCGCCCTACCAGTTCCTCGATGACAATACCGTCCTTGTCGGCGATGACGGAGGTGCAGCATGAGCACTAAACAAAACCTGGTGAACTGGATCGATGACCGCTTTCCGATGACGAAAGTCTGGAACGAGCATCTGGCCCAGTACTACGCACCCAAAAACTTCAACTTCTGGTATTTTTTCGGATCGCTGGCACTGCTGGTCCTAGTCAACCAGATCCTGACCGGTGTATGGCTGGCGATGATGTACAAGCCATCAGCGGCAGACGCCTTCGCCTCCATCGAGTACATCATGCGTGATGTCGAGTGGGGCTGGCTGATTCGCTACATGCACTCCACCGGTGCCTCGGCATTCTTCATCGTCATCTATCTGCACATGTTCCGCGGGATTCTCTACGGCTCGCACAAGAATCCGCGTGAAATGGTGTGGCTGTTCGGTGTCGTTATCTATGTTGTCATGATGGCCACCGCCTTCATGGGCTACCTGCTGCCCTGGGGCCAGATGTCATTCTGGGGCGCCCAGGTCATCGTCAACCTCTTCCAGGCTATCCCGCTGGTTGGCGAGGAACTCTCTGTCTGGATCCGCGGCGACTATGTCATCTCCGACGCGACCCTGAACCGCTTCTTCGCACTGCACTTCCTGCTGCCGTTTATCCTGGCCGCACTGGTGTTCCTGCACATCGTCGCCCTGCACAAGGTGGGTTCCAACAATCCTGACGGCGTCGATATCAAGAAGAACAAGGATGAAAACGGTATCCCGAAAGACGGCATCCCGTTCCATCCCTACTACACCGTCAAGGATATCGTCGGCGTTGTCGTCTTCCTGATGTTCTTCGCAGGCATCATCTTCTTCTGGCCTGAAGCCAACGGCTATTTCATCGAGAAGCCCAACTTCGAACCGGCCAACCCGCTGAAGACCCCGGAACATATCGCGCCGGTCTGGTACTTCACACCCTTCTACGCGATCCTGCGGGCTGTACCGAGTTTTGCCGGCACCCAGGTCTGGGGCGTCATCGCGATGGGCGTTTCGATCGTCGCATTCTTCCTGTTGCCCTGGCTCGACCAGAGCAATGCAAAATCCCACCGCTACAAGGGCCCGCTGTTCAAGTATGCGCTGGCGATTTTCGTCGTCACCTTCGCAATCCTTGGTTACCTCGGCGTCGTTTCTGCAACCGCCGATCGCACGCTGGTTGCACAGATGCTGACCCTCATCTATTTCGGCTTCTTCTTCCTGATGCCGGCATACACGCGGGAGACGAATGACAGGACGACCATGGCAAAAATCTACTTCGCCGCCATGGCAATCTCGACCATCGCGACACTCTATTACTGGTGGCTCTTCGACGGCGGCGCCGACGGCTCCCTGCTTGTCAAGCTCATCGTGACTGCCATCGCCGCAGGCCACTTTGTCATTTTCGGCATCAAGCCCTGGCTCAAGCCGGAGCAGTCCAGGCCGGTTCCGGAGAGGGTAACAGAATGAAAAAACTCATTATCGCCCTGATCATGATGGCGCCAGGCATGCTTCACGCCGCTGGCGGAGGCAACATCCACCTGGAAAGCGCCGACATCAACCTCGAAAACGACGCTGCAAAGCAACGCGGCGCCAAGTACTTCGTCAACTACTGCCTCAACTGCCACTCGCTGAAATACGAGCGCTGGCAACGCATGCAGGAATTCGGAATCAGCATCGATGACATCCGGGAACACCTGATGCCGGCCAATGCCAAGCCGGGTGACCTGATGACGATTGCGATGAAAACCGACGATGCCAAGGCCTGGTTCGGGAATCCTGCGCCGGACCTGACGCTCGAAACCCGTCTGCGTGGCGAGGACTGGGTCTATACCTACCTCAAGTCCTTCTACCTGGATGACAGCCGCCCGTTCGGTGTCAACAACACGGTCTTTGACAAGGTCGGCATGCCGCATGTCCTCTGGGAACTGCAGGGCTTCAAGAAGCCGGTTTACCGCTATGACGTCACCAGCTCGGGGCATGTCGAGAACAGCTTCGACAGCGAAGCCGGGGCAGAAGCCTGGATCAGGGAGCACGGCGGCGATGCGGAGATGAAGATCCAGAGGGTGGTTGATCGTCTCGAAACCGCGCAGGCAGGCAAACTCGACGACACCGAGTATGACAAGGTGATTCGTGACATCGTCACCTTCATGGCCTACATGGCGGAGCCTGTGAAACTGGAACGCCAGCGTCTCGGCATCTTTGTACTGCTGTTCCTGGCCGTCCTCTTTGTCTCAGCCTACCTGCTGAAGAAGGAGTACTGGAAAGACGTGCACTGACCGACCGGTCCTGCACACCCTGCAAAAGGCGCACATGGTATACTGTGCGCCTTTTTTTATGATAATGGATTTCGAGGACGCTATTCGATGCCTACCGTGACGAACAAACGCACAGTCATGACCCTGTTTTCCGATCCAGAGTGCATCTACAGTCACCGCGTACGTCTGGTACTGGCAGAAAAAAACATTACAGTCGACATTATCAGCACGGATCCGCTGGACCTTCCCGAAGATGTTGCCGAGGCAAATCCCTACGGCACCCTGCCAACCCTGATCGATCGCGATCTGGCACTCTACGACTCGCGCATCATCATGGAGTATCTCGACGAACGCTATCCGCATCCGCCGCTGTTGCCGATCGACCCGGTATCACGTGCGAATACACGACTCTACCTGCATCGCATCGAAAAGGACTGGTATTCCCTTGTGGATGAAATCCTCGCAGGAGGCAAGGGAGCAGCCAGGGCGCGCAAGGAACTGAGGGAAGCATTGCTTGCAGCAGGCCCCATTCTTTCAGCAAGACCATGGTTCATGAGCGATGAGTTTACGCTCGTGGATGCGACGATCGCGCCGCTGCTCTGGCGCCTTCCCCAGCTGGGCATAGAGATCAGTGGAGCCGGCTCCCGACAGGTGCTGGACTACGCCAAACGCGCCTTCGCGCGCGAATGTTTCGGTAAAAGTCTCACAGAACAAGAGAAAGAACTGCGTAAATGACTTCGACGCGGCCCTATCTCATCCGCGCCTTCTATGACTGGATTGTCGATAATGATCTGACACCGCATCTCGTCATCAATGCCGAGCTGGAGAATGTCACGGTTCCCGGCCAGCATGTCGAAGATGGCCAGATTGTCCTCAACATCAGCCCCAATGCAGTCCAGGCGCTCTCCCTCGAGAATGACTGGATCAGCTTCGACGCCCGCTTTGGCGGCAGCAATTTCCATGTCAGCCTGCCACCGGCAGCCGTTCTCGGCATCTATGCCAGGGAGAACGGCCATGGCATGCTTTTCCAGGAGGAGGAACCCTCGCCTGAACCTCCCGGC
>JASFPB010000132.1:0-6408 GCA_050116235.1 Chromatiales bacterium
GCCAGTAGCCCCCGGGCAGAGTATCGTCCCTGATAACGACCGGGGCGTCATTGATGACGTCCGAGGGCTGATACCCCGCAGCCAGCGCAGCCGAGTAGATGAATGGCTTGAAACCGGATCCGGGTTGTCTGTAGGCCTGGGTCGCGCGGTTGAACTTGCTGTGGTAGTAGTCATAGCCGCCAGTCAGGGCTACGACCTCCCCTGTTCCCGGCTTGATGGAAACCAGTGCACCCTGGGCTTTGGGCACCTGGGCGAGACGCAGATAATCACCACTCTCCGACTTCTCGGCCAGGACACGAATCAGGTCGCCATGGTTGAGGACGTCACTCGCATTGCGCGGGCGCTGCCCCTGCCAGTTTGCACTGCGGTAACGGCGCGCCCAGCTGAGACCCTCCCAGCCGATGATGGCACGACTGTTGTCCGCGAGGGTAATCTCGACGGACTTCTGGTCCGGAAAACCCGTGACGATCCCGGGGCGAAGCTCTCCGATATTTCCCAGCTTGAGCAAGAGTTCCGAGCGCCTTGCCGCGTCCTGCCACAATGAGACCTCGAGCTGCTTCTCCGGACCGCGGTAACCATGGCGCTTGTCATAGCCATCCAGGACCTCGCGCAACGCCGTATTTGCCGCTCGCTGGAGGCGCGGGATGATGGTTGTGGTGACATGATAGCCGCCGGTGTAGGCCTCTTCGCCGTAGCGACTGACCATTTCGGCACGCACCATCTCGCCGACATAGGCCGCCTCGAGTCCGATCTCGGGGCGGACATAGCGGGCCGTGACCGGTGCCGCCTGAGCGGTCAGCTTATCCTGCTCGGAGATAAAGCCATTGATCGCCATGCGATTCAGCACATAGTTGCGTCGCTCGACAGCACGTTCCGGGTTCACCAGCGGGTTGTAGGCCGACGGCGCTTTGGGCAGTCCCGCAATCATCGCGGTCTCTGCCAGGGTCAGCGCAGTGAGCTCCTTGTCATAATAGGTGTGTGCAGCCGCCTTGATGCCGTAGGCCCGGTTTCCCAGATAGATCTGGTTGAGATAGAGGGTCAGAATCTCTTTCTTGGTGAACTGCTGCTCCATACGCATCGCCAGCATGATCTCGCGCACCTTGCGTATATAGGTTTTCTCGGGTGAGAGAAAAAAGTTACGCGCCAGCTGCATGGTGATCGTACTGCCACCCTGCTTGCGCTCTCCTGTTTTCACGAGACTCACGGCAGCCCGCACGAGTGCCCGGTAATCAACGCCCGGATGCTTGAAAAAATTGGCATCCTCGGCTGCCAGCACAGCCTGCTCGAAACGCTTCGGAACCTCCTCGTACGCGACCGGTTCGCGCCGCTTGGTGCCGTATTCGGCGATCAGGTCTCCAGCGCTGCTGTATATGCGAAGCGGAACCTGCAGGCGTATATCCCTTAGCACGTCGGTTTCAGGGAGATCAGACTCCAGGTATGTCCAGGCAACAACGACAGTGACTCCCGCGAGAGTCAGGGCCGTGAGCAGCAAGGCCGTCATGTAGTTGAGTACCCGGAACAGTAGCATCTTGAGCAGGGGTCGCGCCCTGTGCAGGCGGCAATCTTGGTTTTATCAGGAATCGGGATGGCAATTGTCGCACAACGGCCAGCGCTTAGAAACCATACCTGCCCCCGGAACGGGCTTGCGCCTGCACCGGCAAAAGCGAGGAAGGTGATGTCGCTGCTGAGATCTATCCCTTTGGCGACCGGAAGGAAAATCGCCGGATTGCCACTTGCCATGGGACCGTCGATCCGTTAATATTCGCGCCCTTTCTCGCTGTTTGCGAAGAACTGGTTAATTCAACTTTAAATGTTAAACACTTTTCAGGGTCTGGACGGATGACAACCGTAAGCACAAAACCTGCAGACGTGCGTCGCGACTGGTACGTTGTTGATGCAGATGGCAAAACCCTTGGCCGCCTCGCGACCGAGATTGCCCGCCGCCTGCGCGGCAAGCACAAGCCGGAATACACGCCTCACGTCGACACGGGAGACTACATTGTTGTCATCAACGCTGAAAAAATCCGCGTCACGGGCAACAAGCTGCAGCAGAAGATGTACCATCACCATACCGGTTACATCGGCAACCTCAAGTCCATCACGCTGGAAAAACAGCTCCAGAAGGCACCGGAGCGCGTCATCGAGACCGCAGTACGCGGCATGATGCCGAAAAACAAGCTCGGCCGTGCAATGTTCAAAAAACTGCGTGTCTACGCAGGCAACGAGCATCAGCACACTGCCCAGCAGCCGATCGCGCTCGACATCTGACCAGGACAGAACTCATGGCACAAGCACAGAATTACGGAACAGGCCGCCGCAAAACATCCACGGCACGCGTTTTCCTCAAGCCCGGCAATGGCGAAATCACCATCAATGGCCGCAGCATCGACAACTTCTTCGGCCGCGAGACCTCACGCATGATCGTGCGCCAGCCGCTCGAGATGACCGAAATGAGCGACAAAATCGACGTCACCGTGACTGTTCAGGGTGGTGGCCCCAGCGGCCAGGCCGGTGCGATTCGCCACGGCATCGCGCGCGCACTGCTCGACTACAACGAAGAGTTGCGTTCACCGCTGCGCAAGGGCGGCTTCCTCACCCGCGACGCCCGCATGGTCGAACGCAAGAAGGTCGGCTTGCACAAGGCACGCAAGCGCCCGCAGTTCTCCAAGCGCTGATTACAGCTCCGGCCACTGGCCGGAATATCAGTCAAAAACCCCGGCGATATGCCGGGGTTTTTGTTTGGTGTACTGGCCCCGGTGTCGCTAGAGAAGGTGTTTCCCGTCAAAGAGAGAGACCTCCATCCCGAGTGGATCCAGTGCATCGATACATCCCAGGTTTACGCGCAACTTGCCCGGAAAACGTGCAGTTTCGTGAAACGGGTAGATGCCGCATTGCTTGCAGAAATAGTGCTTCGCGGTTTTATCACCGAACTGGTAGATCGCCAGCGCATCATTACGAACCTCGATTTCCAGTGCCTCCCGGGCAATGACGTCGGGTGACATCACGGCTCCCTTGCGCACACAGATGGAGCAGTTGCAGCGCAATCCCGACATGATCGGCTCGCTGTCGAAAGCAAACTTCACAGAACCGCAGTGACAGTGCCCCTCGTATCGTGGCATGGGTCTTCCTCCTCGCTCTTCGGATACAAACCAGCATAGCACCCCCCGGAAGCAGCTGCGGTGACAAGCTCTGCGGCAAGGGGTAGCATGAAGGGCCCGCAAGCAGCAAAAGAACAAGATGCAGCATCAGTACCAGCTCGTCCTGCAGCATCCCTGGCGATTCATTCTCCAGGTCTTCAGGGGATTTCGCGCAAGCCAGGGGCTGCTGCTGGCAGGAGCCGTCGCCTACTACGCGCTCCTGTCAATCATCCCGCTGATCACGCTGATCCTGCTGATGCTCTCGCAATTCATCGACCACCAGCAGCTGCTCGACACCCTGCAGCAGAACATCGCTGTCGTACTGCCGACCCATGCAGAAGTCATCACCAGCCAGATGGCCCTGTTGCTGGAGAATCGCGGTGTCATCAGCTGGCTCATGGTGGCGGTGCTGCTCTTCTTCAGCTCGATGGCCTTCACGGTTGTCGAGAATGCCATGAGCTTCATCTTTTTCCACCGTGTCGACATCCACCGGCGCCACTTCCTGGTGTCGGCGATCCTTCCCTATGCCTACATACTCGTGCTCGGGCTCGGCTTCCTGCTGATGTCCCTGATTGCCAGCGCGCTCTATGCGATCGAAGGCACGCAGATCAATCTGCTTGGCATCGAGTTTACGCTTGCGGGCGTTTCGAAAATCACCCTCTACATAATCGGACTCGTTGGCCAGATCCTGATCCTGACCTCTTTCTATCTCGTCATGCCGCTCGGCAAACTCTCCTTCCGCCATGCGCTCATCGGCGGCGTCACGGCCGGCCTCCTGTGGGAAGTGGTAAGGCATGTGCTGGTCTGGTACTTCTCGACCCTTTCAGTCGTCAGCCTCGTCTACGGCTCACTGGCGACTGCCATCGTCTTCCTGCTGAGCCTGGAGATAGCCGGGCTGATCCTGCTGTTTGGCGCACAGGTGATCGCGGAATATGAACGCTTCACTCCCGAAAGCATTCAGGCAAACAGGGGCATTCAAAGCTGAAGCGAGAATGCCCTGCTGAATTCCTGCTGGTTATGGTGGATGTTACCCAGCATGGGAGCTCCGATGCGGTTCGCGATCGCCTCGATGACGGCCTGCTCTGCATCGACAGGGGTTTCGACCCGGTTTGCAACCCAGCCGGCAAGTTGAAGACCGCACGCTCTTGCTGCATTTGCAGTCAGGAGTGCATGATTGATACATCCGAGGCGAAGCCCCACAACGAGAATAACCGGCAACCCCAGCGCCCTGGCCAGGTCGGGCATACCTGCATTCTCTCCGACCGGCACCTCCCAGCCCCCGACACCCTCAACGACGACGCAATCGGCCTGATCGGCGATCCTGTTGAAACACTCAAGGATGGTTTCCATCTCAATGACGACACCTGCGCTTGCGGCTGCAATATGCGGCGCGACCGGCGGTTCGAAGGGGAAAGGGTTGACGAGCTTATAGGGTAGATCGAGAGCCGATGCATCACGAATCAGCATGGCATCCTCGTTGCGCAGGTAGCCATCCGGCGTGCGCTCGCAACCGGATGCAACCGGCTTCATTCCGGCGGCCTTGACGCCGTGCGCATTAAGATAGCGAAGCAGACCAACCGTGACGAACGTCTTCCCGACCCCGGTATCCGTGCCCGTGATGAACCAGCCTTTCACAGCAGAGTCCTCGTGGCTGAAATCTTTCGACAAGCAGCGAGGGGTTGCCGGCGACTCTGTAGCATTTCTTCAGCGGGATCGAGCCCGCAGTCTCTACACGTAATGATTGTCTGCTCCGGCATCCGGCTGCCAGCCAAAGGGAGCATTGTAGCAGCATGCCGGGTCGCGCATCCCTGACACAGCAAGGGATCGGTGCCGACTATGTACTCACAGGACAAGTTGCCATTTTTCCGACATGCAGACGCGACGATTTCCTATATGTTATCGGGACGTGCAGGGATATGCTTTTAGAGAGAACTTACTCAGGCCTCTGAAAGTGAACTGAAATGAAGAACCCCGATTATGCGGCTCCGGGGATTCATACACCGGACGGATCTGGCAGCCAGCAAAATAACAGGGCAGAAGTCGCTACCGATACCCGCCCGGCAGGAGTGAACACTGCAACAGCGGAAGAGTTCGACAGGATCCCGGGCCGCAGTGAACTGGAGTCCCGGTTGAAGAAACGCGAGGCGCTCGACAAGCTCAGGGAGATCAAGAGCACCTTGCTCGTCGACCTCACGAGGGAGGTGCTCCCGCCCTGGTTGCGAGAACGCTGGGTCGGGATGCTCATGGAAATCGACGTCGACAGCCCCGATATCGATGAAAGGATCGATCGGCTCTACCGTGAATGCAACGCAGCGCGCGGCATGTTGCTGCGCATCATGCCAGGCCAGGGACCCGTGAACCGAACCAGCGCCGACAACCATCTCGTCATGCTCGCAAACGAATTCAACGACCTCGCAAACCAGCGCTGGATATACACCAGCATGAGCGAGTGACCGCATCAGAGGCAGGCTCCGGAAATAGCCTCAGCTCTTGCTACTGCGCGGGATGCTCTCGATGGCGATACGGGTCACACCCTCCTCTTCCTGTACCTGGAGGGGCGCCCATGCATGGCCGTACACCACTTCCCAGGTGGAGGGCAAGACTCCGTCGATCCGGAACTGCTCATAGGCCTGCGTAAAACGCTGCATGCGCTGCTTGCCGGTCAGGCCGCGATGGCGACCTTCCGTGGCGTTGTGTGCGCCGATTCCCTTGATGTCACGCATCAGCTGATGCACATCTGGATAGGTCATGTTGATGAATTCCGCATCCATCACGGGTTCGGCGAAACGACTCTTCATCAGCATGTCACCGATATCATGCATGTCGGTAAAGGGAGAGACATGCGGCTTGCGGTCGACTTCCGACCAGGCCTGGCGGAGCTCCTTGAGTGTGTCCGGGCCGAACGTCGAGAACATCAGCAAGCCTCCCGGTTTCAGGATGCGCCGCATGTCACGAAAGGTTGCCTCGAGATCCGTGCACCACTGCATAGCCGCGTTGGAATAGACCAGGTCGACTGAGCCGGTTGCGAGCGGGAGTTGCTCGATATCTGCACAGAGCGTAGCGGGCCGACGTATCAGCGATCCTCGCTTGCGCGCCTTGCGCAACATCGGCAGCGCGAAGTCGAGGGCGATCACCTTCGCCTTCGGATAGCGTTTCATGAGTGCGGCCGTCGCCTCGCCCGTGCCTGCGCCCGCATCGAGGATCGTGCGTGGCTGCAGCTTGATATAGTCGAGCCGCTCAATCATGCGCGTGGCAATTTCACGTTGCAGAA
>JASFPB010000133.1:0-6384 GCA_050116235.1 Chromatiales bacterium
CAGAGTCTTCTTCTTTCTTTATAACAGGCAACAGATAAACAGCGCATGTGCGGTCTTGCGCAGGATCAAGCGATCGGGAGAAAGCCGGACCAGGGATCGAAGTCGATAATGAATCCACCACCTGATGCACAGGCCTTAATCATGTCATCGCGAACCTCGCTTAGCGAGGTGTGGCGATCCCGGATCTTTCTGCTCGAATCAATCTTGAGATTGCCACAGTCGCTTCGCGACTTCGCAATGACGCGATTCGGGTATCAGGGATCATTTTATCATCGGGCAAATATCATCTCCGACACCGATTCACGTGGGAGCCCGCACCGCGGGCGAATCCTTCGCCGAGAGGGCTCGGCTCCTACAGCTGTTATGACAGGAGTGATGTTCGTGGGAGCCCGCACCGCGGGCGATCATTACCCGGGGCAGAAGTCGATAATGACTCGACCACCTGATGCACAGGCCTTAATCATGTCATCGCGAACCTTGCGTAGCGAGGTGTGGCGATCCCGGATCTTCCTGCTCGAATCAATCTTGAGATTGCCACAGTCGCTGACGCTCCTTCGCAATGACACCATTGGGATTCTGGTGCATAGGAGTCCGCACCATGGGCGATGAATAATGTCATCGCGAACCTCGTGCAGCGAGGTGTGGCGATCTCTCTTCGGTGCCTTACCGGCCATTGAGATTGCCACAGTCGCTTCGCTCCTTCGCAATGACACCATTTGGGGTTCTGGTATCAAAGATCTTCGATCAGGGTACAGACAATTCGCCTTTCGGATCGCGGCCCATCGAACTCGCAGAGAAAGAGGTTCTGCCAGGTACTCAGTCCGAGCTTGCCATCGATCACGGGCACTGTTTCGGATGGCCCGACGAGTCCTGCCTTGAGATGGGAATCACCATTGCCATCCTGCCGGTCATGCAACCAGACGCCTCGCGGTATCAGCTTTGCAAGAAGATTGACGACATCCGTCTGTACGCTCTCGTCCCAGTTCTCCTGGATCATGATCCCGGCTGTGGCGCCCTGCACATAGACAGAGACCAGCCCGTCACGGATGCCGCTGCGATCCACGACCTGCTGGACCTGTTTCGTGATATCAACGAGCTCCTCACGGCTGTGGGTGCTGACAGTGATGCTTTCTCTCATGGTTTCAGACTCTCCCGGTTCTCCCACCATGCCGGCAGGTCGCAAATGGAATCCAGTAGCAGATCGGGAGCGATGCCTGTCCCGAGATCGCTTTTGCTGAACTTGCCGGTACGCACCAGCGCCGCCCTGATGCCAGAGGCCTGCGCGCCAGCGACATCGCCCCTGATGTCATCACCGATCATGAGACATTCTGACGGCTCGCAGCCCAGCATCGACAAGGCTGCATCGAAGAAGGCTTTCGCCGGCTTGCCCATGACAACAGCTTCCCTCCCGGTTGCATATTCCAGCGCTTTCACAAAAGGACCCGTGTCGAGTTGCAGCCCCTCCTCCGATCGCCAGAAGCGCGTCATGCCCAGTGCGACCAGTGGAGAAACCGGCTCCTGCATGAGGAGCCTGAAAGCGCGGTTGAGGCGGTCGAAGGTCCACGCATGCCCCATATCCCCCAGGACGACGGCGCCTGCGCCCTGATTCTCTTCCTCTGCGAGCTGTTCGAACGCAGAAAACTCGGACTGCGTTGCTTCTGGTATGAAAAGCGCAAGGGGGCCATCGACATGTTCGCTAATCCAGCGGGAAGCTGCGACCGGAGGTGTCAGGATAGTCGCGGGATCGATATCAATCCCCATGCCTGAAAGCTTCTCGACGATTGCACTGCGCGGACGGGATGTCGTGTTGGTCAGAAAGAGATGCGGAATACCTTGCTGCCGGACCCGGTCGAGAGTTGCCACAGCACCATCGATGACCTGTTCACCAACATAGAAAACGCCATCGAGATCAAAAAGGATGCCCCTGATCATGTCCTTACTCTGCACTTTTAGGGATCGGCCTCACGCCTGATTCCTGCCCCGGATACTGTAAGCCTGGGATCGCCACGTCGGCCTGAGGCCTCCTCGGGATGACATTCGCAGGAGCCGGGTCCTCTCGGCGAAGATTCGCCCGCAGTGCGGGCTCCCACGGGTTCGGAAGGCCGATCCTATAACCGCTTGCCCGCGAGCGTTGTCTCCTTGTCCGTACGCGTCTCGAGCTTCAGATAGCTGATCAGGCGTACACTGCCCTCTTGATGCAAGACTTCGTGTATCGTTTTCACAGCCGACAGAACCTCATCCATATCGCCCTCGATATTGGTACCTGCACCGTGGGTATGAAGGATGAAATCATGCTCCTTCAGCAGAGCAACAGCGCGTGTCACTTCATTTCTTGCCGAAACACCACTGCCGAGTGGAATGACCTGCAGATCAGCGGTTGCCTTCATTTGTCATCTCTCTTTTCATTCATCTCTCTGAGAATAGAACACTCATCCATGAATCGCATCTGCATGATGTATGGTTTTTTTCATACCATCCGCGGCCGATCCATGATGCGTGAGAAGAGCAGGTGCATTGGCAGATAAAGAAGCAGCGGAAACGCCAGCATCAGGAAAAGAACAAAAAGCTCGGGAGGCATCCACTGCTGTGGTTCTCCCCCGAAACCATGCACAAAGTTGATATTTGCCTCGTGGCTGCTGACAAGATAGCTCAGCGGAAAGACGATCCAGCAAAGCAGTGTCTGTGCGACGAGCGCCCTGCGGTCATAGCCGAGCCTGAGCAACAGCCAGAGCAGCAAAGGCGGCAGAAGCAGATGGTAAAGGGAGAGCCCCCTGATCAGGAGAGGAATGTCCGGATCGAACATGTAGGTTGTCCCGCGAAAGAACGCGGGATCGAAATCGAACAGCAAGCGTGCAAGAAAATCCGCTGTCCAGATCAGTTCGGGCACCATCACGGCAAGTGCCATCATGCTGGCCGGCAGTGACGTCTCGAGCAGAATGGCCACCAGCAGCAGGAAAAGTGCGATATCCGACCCCCAGAGAAAATTGGCAGGCCCGTAATGCTGCCAGTAGGCCGGCACGAAGAAGAGCATGAAAAGCGTATAAACTATCTTTACGCGGCGCGGAATACGCGATTGCTGCGAGTGTGGAGTATGTTGATCGAGTCCGGACATATGAACAGCATAGCCAGTTTCGGCGATACCTGTTCCACTGCCCGCAGGCATGCAGAATGAAACCGATCCGGGAGAGACGCAATGATCCAGTTTGAACGCAAACACGAGATGGGCAGCGGCGGTCATTGCATCTGTCCAAAATGTGACTCGCGTATTCCACACAGGGACGGCATTCCATGCCGCGAGGAACGCTGTCCCGAATGTGGTGCAAAAATGCTCAGGGAGGGGTCAGAACATCATCGCTTGTTGCTTGAAAAGCGTGCTCGGCAAAAAGCGCAATGATGTTTTCGATCTGACATCTGCCGGAGATGGTGGAATCGAGGGCTTATGAGGATGACAGCGATGCCCGTCAGGCAGCGCTCTGCAGCTGTTTCTCCTTCTCGAACTTTGAACGATTACGCAGCGGTCTCAAGAGCAGTGACTTTGCCGTCATCATTTCCGGCTGAGGCAATCCCATGAGCTGCAGAACGGTCGGTGCGATATTGGACAGACCCCCGACGCAGGAGAGTTTCCAGTCTTCCTCGTCTGCAACGACACAGGGCACCGGATAGACGGTGTGCTGCGTGTTGGGCTCTCCGGTCAGCGGATCGATATACTCCTCGCAGTTGCCGTGATCCGCAGTCAGGATCACCGAATAGTCAGCGGCAATCGCTGCATCCATGACACGCCCGACCTCCGTGTCAAGTGACTCGACCGCATGGATGACCGCATCCTGAAGTGCGGTATGACCGACCATGTCCCCGTTGGCAAAGTTGACGACGATGAACGAGTATTTCCCGGATTCGAGTGCCCCGATGACGGAATCAGCGACAGACGCGGCACTCATATCGGGCTTCTGGTCATAGGTGCCGACCCTTGGAGAAGGGATGACCATTTGCTTCTCTCCGCTATGAGGATCCATGCGCTGGCCGTTGAAAAAGTAGGTGACATGGGCGTATTTCTCTGTTTCCGCACAGTGAAACTGGCTCAGACCCACGCTGCTGATCACCTGTGCAAGTGTTGCTTTCGGACGTTCCGGTTCGAAGGCAAAAGGAAAAGGAAAACACTTGTCATACGGCATCATGCAGACGAGCTTTGGCAGAGGGGCATCGCCGCGATCGAACCCCTTGAAATGCTCGGAGCCGAGGGCTGCAGCGATCTGACGCGGCCGATCCTTGCGGAAATTGAAAGAGACCAGCGTATCTTCAGCACCCAGTGGCTGGAATCCGGGCAGAAGAATTGGCCGGATAAACTCGTCGGAATCTCCGGCGGACCAGGCAGCACGGATTGCAGTTTCGGCGCTGACGGCATGTTGTCCCTTGCCATGAATCAGCGCACGCCATGCCAGTTCAGTACGCTCCCAGCGCTGATCACGATCCATGGCGTAATAACGGCCCATGATACTAACGATCGCGCCCCCGGCCTCGTGAAGGCAGGGTTCGATAATTGGCAGATAATCGAGCGCCGAGCGCGGCGGCGTATCGCGTCCATCCGTGATCATGTGCACCAGCGGCCTGACACCATGATGGTGACACAACTCGATGAGAGCCAGCAGATGCGACAAACTGCTGTGCACGCCGCCATCCGAGACCAGTCCGAACAGATGCATTGGTCTGCCCGCCATCGCGCAGTGTTGCAAAGCATCGACGAATGCCCTGTTACCGGCGAATTCACCGTTCTCGATGGCCTCGTCAATACGCACCATGTCCTGCCGGATGATGCTGCCGCAACCGATCGTCAAGTGTCCAACCTCGGAGTTTCCCATCTGGCCATCTGGCAGGCCGACAGCAGGCCCCGAGGCGTGCAGTGTCGTATGCGGATAGCTTGCGAAGTAGCGATCGAGATTTGGGGTCTCGGCTTCCTGCAAGGCATTACCGTAACGACCGGGGTTGACCCCGACGCCGTCCATGATGATGAGAATGACTGGCCTGCGTGGTGCGCCATTGATTGTCGTCATCGTGTTCCTTGTGCGTTGATTCTGCCGATCGACCTGCCAATGAAATCTACACCTCACCTGTGAAGAGCAGATGACAGGATGCGTTCATTTTCGTGACATCGGGTCATGTTGTGGCATTAACATGCAAGTTGTTTGCCAGACCATCTGAATGACTGAATACAGGGACTAAATCATCAGCTGTGACCTCTTTCCCACTGCCGCGCGGGTAACCCATGCACCAGACTTGCACCAGAAACTGGCGGGGTGCACCAGAATGACCTGCTGCAACCTCGGTATCGAAACTCATCCCGGAATGATGACTTGATCGAATCAGCAGCATTTCTCTGCAGAATGCAGGATTATGTTTTTTTGCAGAACGCCCCTGAAACCGTCACAATCCGATCAGCATCAGGGAGTTACCTTCAGCAGGGCAATCCCGCTCAAGATCCAGCTCTTAAAAGAACATCAGAAAATAACCATCCGGGAGTCTCCTGTGGAAAACAACACCGCATCAAAAAACAGTGTCCTGAGAGAGGAACTCACGCAGGTCATCATCCAGCTGGCCCTGATCGGATTCCTCCTGGTCATGGCCTTCAAGATTGCCAGCCCTTTCCTTGGCCTGATCCTCTGGGGGCTTGTGCTGGCTGTCTCTCTCTATCCACTGCAGCTGAAACTTGTCAACCGGATTGGCGGCAGACATGGAAAGAGCGCCACGATCATCGTAGTGGCTGGTGTACTCCTGCTCGGTATTCCAGCCGTGATGATGGGGCTTTCGGCTGTCGAGTATGTCGAGGATGGACGCACTGCTCTTGAGACCGGATCCATCTCTATCAAGCCGCCACCGGAATCTGTCTCCGCCATACCACTGATTGGTGAGAAGCTCAGCAGTGCCTGGAGCCAGCTCTCCGCTGACCTGCCGGGATGGGTTGAGGCTCACAAATCGATGGTCAAGGATCTGCTCAAAACGGGGTTCGATGTCCTCAAAAGCACGGCCGGGGGACTGCTGATGTTTTCCGTGGCACTCATCATCGCGGGCATCATGATGGCCTATGCCCAACCTGGCAGCAACTCTGTCAGGAACATCTATTGCAAGTTCACGGGTGACACAGAAAAAGGCGACAAGCTCTTTGCACTCTCGATAGCCACGATACGCTCGGTCGCCGTCGGGGTTGTGGGTGTCGCCTTCATCCAGGCCGTATTGCTGGGTGTCGGCTTTATTCTTGCTGATATCCCTGCCGCGGGACTGCTGGCAATCATCGTCCTTATCATTGGCATCCTGCAGCTTCCGGCGCTGGTCATCACACTCCCTGTCATCGGTTACCTCTGGTGGGCCGGGGATTCGACCCTGACAAATGTT
>JASFPB010000134.1:0-6378 GCA_050116235.1 Chromatiales bacterium
GTGAGCTTTATGAACCGCTGTTCAGCACTGTTCCCAGGGCAAGCCGTGAAAGCGCCAGCCTCCGACACTGCTGCGCTGGTGATGCTCGTTGAGTTCGCCCTCGAAGCCCTCGTCGACGTGAAAGACACCCTTGAGGCCGGCCTCTGTGAGCGCGCGTCCGGCTTCTTTCGAACGCTTGCCGCTGCGACAGATGAGGATGACAGGGGCGCAGCTGTCCTCTGCGTCACAACTTTGACCACCAAGCATGAGCTTTCTGACCTCTGTGACAAAATGCGGATTGATGTCCCAGTCAGGTTCGTCGATCCAGGGAATATGCACGGCGCCGACCGGATGGCCGACAAAAAGAAATTCCATCGAAGAGCGGATATCCACGAGGACGGCACGCGGATCATCCCTGATCATCTGCGCTGCCTGCTGGGGCGAAAGATCATGCATCTCTGTTGTCATCCGGGTTCCTCCGACTTGCCGGGTGCGGGCATGAATGGCAGGTAATCGGCCTTCCATGCCCGTGAGTGGACGTATTCTCTCAAGTCTACATCATCGAGATCTGTACGCGTGGAGGAACCATCCTCGAGCGCCACACGCAATACCCGCTCTGTGACATAGAGGCTCACGTCACGGAGTTCCGAGATCGGCGGAAAGAAAAGTCCCTTGTGCAGATGGTGCTTGTCCGTGTAATCCGCAACCGCATAGGCTGACTCCAGGATCATGGCTTCACTGATGCGCCGGCACTTGCCGAGAACCGCGGCAAAGCCGATGCCCGGAAAAACGAAAGCGTTGTTGCCCTGACCGATGGCATGCATGGTGCCCTCGTAGTCGACCGGGCCGAACGGGCTGCCGGCTGCGACGAGCGCCTTGCCGTCTGTCCATCGGATGATCTCTTCCGGAACAGCCTCGCAGTTGGCGGTCGGGTTCGAGAGCGGGAAGATGATCGGCTGTTCACAGTTGGCAGCCATCCTTTCGATGATCTCGCGGTCAAAGAGATTCCCGACGCCCGTCAGACCGAGCAGGATCGTCGGTTGTGCATGGTCGAGCACCTCCATGAGCGATGGCCGGTCACCAGCGATATTCCAGTCGCTGTATGTTGCACTGAACTGGGAAACAGGCTGCTGGTAACTGTCGGGCTCGATGAGCTCCTCCACGACGAGGCCCGCAGCGTCCATGACGAACATCTGGCGGCGTGCCTGCTCCCGATCGAGTCCCTCGTGAACGAGGCCTTCCTGGATGGCTCGGGCGACACCGACGCCACCGGCGCCTGCACCGACGACAACGATGCGTTGGTCCGAGAGCTTCTGACCGAGTTTCTTGCAGGCGGAGAGCAGACCGGCGAGGACGACAGCACCGGTACCCTGGATATCGTCATTGAAGCAGGGGACTCTCTCCCTGTAGCGGTCGAGTACCCTGAAGGCGACATCCTTGGCAAAGTCCTCCCACTGGATGACAGCCTTTGGCCATCGTCGCTGGACACTGTCGACGAACCTGTCGAGCATGTCGAAGTAGGCATCACCCGAGAGACGCTTGCGATGCACGCCCAGGTAGTTCGGATCATTCAGCAGCTTTTCGTTATTGGTGCCGACATCGAGGCAGACCGGCATGGTATGGAACGGGCTCAATCCACCGCCAGCCGTATAGAGTGCGAGTTTGCCGATGGAGATCGCGAGGCCACCAACGCCCTGGTCGCCGATGCCGAGAATCGCCGAGGAGTCGGTGGCGACGATCATGCGAACATCATGCCAGGGGTAATCGTCTACCACCTGGTCAATATGGTCGATCCCGAGAACGGAGACAGTGAGTCCACGCGGGCGCTGGTAGAGATCGCTGTACTGCTGTACGGCCTTGCCGACCGTGGGCGTGTAGACGATCGGCATCATCTCGTCGAGATGCTGCTCCAGGAGCTTGAAGAAAATCACCTCTGAACGTTCCTGGCAGGCACGCAGGTACTGATATTTCTCGATATCGTCATCGAGTTTCAGATAGCCCTGGTAAACACGACGAACCTGGTCATCGAGTGTCGTCACGCGCGGCGGGAGGAGCCCTTCGAGACTGAAGGCGGCGCGTTCCTCGCGCGTGAACGCAGTTCCCTTGTTCAGGGCCGACATGCGCAACATCGGAAAACCGCGCAGCGCTATCTCCAGATAGCCGTTGCCCCTTTCGTCGGTCTTGTATGAGATGTAAGGGCTCAGTTGTTGCATTTGCCGTTTTCCGCTGCTGCCTTGAGCTCGAGGCGGCGTGCATGAAGGAGTGGTTCGGTATAGCCGTTCGGTTGCTCGCGGCCTTTGAGCACCAGATCGAGCGCGGCCCTGAAGGCGATGCCGTCGCACGCCGGAGCCATTGGTCGATAAAGAGGGTCACCGGCATTCTGGGCGTCGACGACCGTTGCCATGCGTTTGAAGGTCTCGAGCACCTGTTCCTCGGTACAGATACCGTGATGCAGCCAGTTGGCCATGTGCTGGCTCGAGATACGCAGCGTCGCGCGGTCTTCCATGAGCCCGACATCGCTGATGTCAGGCACCTTGGAACAGCCGACACCCTGGTCGATCCATCGCACCACGTAACCCAGGATTCCCTGGGCGTTGTTGTCGAGCTCCTGCTGTATCTCCTCCGGTGTCAGCGACTGCGGATCCGGGTGAAGCGGAATTGTCAGGATGTCGTCGAGGCTTGCCCGTTCGCGGTTGGCAAGCTCGGCCTGGCGCTGGAAAACATTCACCTTGTGATAGTGCATGGCATGCAGCGTGGCAGCGGCAGGCGAGGGGACCCAGGCGCAATTCGCACCGGCCATGGGATGAGCGATCTTTGTTTCGATCATGCTGTGCATGAGATCAGGCATGGCCCACATCCCCTTGCCGATCTGGGCCTTGCCGCCAAGACCGCACTCAAGCCCGACATCGACGTTCCAGTCCTCGTAGGCAAGGATCCAGGGTGCAGTCTTCATGTCGCCCTTGCGCAGCATGGCACCTGCTTCCATGCTCGTATGCATCTCGTCGCCGGTGCGATCGAGAAAGCCTGTGTTGATGAAGATGACGCGCTCCCTCGCGGCCCGGATGCACTCCTTGAGGTTGACCGTGGTGCGGCGTTCCTCATCCATGATACCGACCTTGAGCGTGTTGCGATCGAGTCCGAGTGCCTGTTCGATACGACCGAAAAGTACATTCGTGAAAGCCACCTCCTCGGGACCATGCATCTTGGGCTTGACGATGTAGACACTGCCGGTCCGGCTGTTGGTGACTGTGCCTGTGCGCTTCAGGTCGTGCATCGCGATGAAGCTCGTAATCATGCCGTCCATGATGCCCTCCGGCACCTCTTCGCCCCTGAAGAGCACGGCGCTGTTTGTCATGAGATGGCCCACATTACGAACGAGCATCAGGCTGCGACCCGGCAGGGTGAGTGCTCCTCCTTCGGGCGAGATGTATTGACGGTCCGGATTCATACGGCG
Organism: Chromatiales bacterium; assembly: GCA_050116235.1. Lineage (GTDB taxonomy): Bacteria > Pseudomonadota > Gammaproteobacteria > Chromatiales > Chromatiaceae > Sva-25. Next base: position 3,434 of record JASFPB010000134.1, read on the forward strand.
CGTCATCTGACGTCCCCGCTTGGAGAAGGTCTCTTCGAGATCGCCTTTCATGAGGCCAAGCCAGTTGCGGTAGACCAGCACCTTGTCCTCTGCGTCGACAGCTGCCACCGAGTCCTCGCAGTCCTGAATCGTCGATATGGCTGACTCGAGCATGACATCACTGATTGCGGCAGGATGCAGCTTGCCCACCGGGTTGTCTGGATCGCGGTGGATCTCGATATGCAGGCCATTGTTTTTCAGCAGGATAAGGTCGGGGGTCTCATCGCCGCTGTAACCGGCGAAAGCGGCAGGATCGCGAAGGGAGGTGCGGTCGCCGCTGGCAAGTGTCACGACGAGTTCCCTGCGGCCCCCGTTATCGGCAAGCCCGTAGCTGATGACATCGGTATGGCTGCCGACTGCCAGAGGCACTGCGTCATCGAGGAAAGCGGCAGCGAGTGCAATGACTCTCTCTGCGCGCTGCGTGTTAAGCGACGTGCCTTTCTCGAGGCCCCCGGTTTCCGGTATCGCATCAGTGCCGTAGAGCGCATCGTAAAGGCTTCCCCAGCGTGCGTTGGCAGCATTGAGGGCATAGCGCGCATTGTTGACCGGCACGACCAGCTGGGGGCCGGCTACAGTCGCGATTTCAGGGTCGACGTTCGCTGTCTCGATGGCGAAGTCTTCGCCTTCCGGTAGCAGGTATCCAGTCTCGACAAGGTAATCCTTGTAGGCGGCGGGATCGAAATCGTCGCGGTGCTCGCGGTGCCACGCATCGAGCCTGGCCTGGATCTCGTCACGCTTGTCGAGCAGTGCCCGATTCAGGGGCCCCAGGTCGGCGACAATTGTTTCGAATGCCTCCCAGAAGTGTTGTGGTTCGATACCGGTTCCGGGGGCAATCTCGCTGGCGACGAGATCGTGTAGTTCCCCGGCAATGTCGAGATTGCCGATCGAGACTCTGTTGCTCATAGGTGCCTCATGCTAATCATAGAAATACAGTACGGACCAGCCGGCCATTCCTGCCCGGGATGGAATCCGGAATCGCACAGTGGTCAGTTGTCGGTCTGTGCCCTGGCCACGGCGCTGGATGTGTCGCGAATCGACACCACCATCTTCCGCAGCGCTGCGTCCGTTGGCTGTGCTGTTTCCAACATCCATTCAAATATTTCCTGATCCTGATAGCCCAGGAGTTTCTGGAAAGTCAGCTGCTCTTCCCTCGAGGCGTTTGCGTAAGCGTGTTCCAGGTAGTTGAGGAACCAGAAATCGAGTTCCCGCATTCCCCGGCGACATGCCCAGCGCAGACGCAGCAGTTCTTGTTGTAGTTCTTCCGGCTTCATTGTTTGTTTATTGATTTGAAGGCCGGATATCTCTGTTCTTCTATGTTGTCCCGTCGAAAATGACCGGGCCCCGCAGGCGTGCGGCGGTTTTCTGTCACGGGCATTCGGGCCGCGATGTGAACAGCTCTGCAGGAGTGAGAACTCCATGCCCGCTGCCCGCTGAATAGGGCATCTTGTTCAATCGCTTCCGGCATCCCGGCTAGATCCCTTTCTCCAGCATGCGCTTGCGGATGTTGCCGATCGCCCGAGTCGGGTTGAGCTCTTTTGGACAGACATCCACGCAGTTCATGATGCTGTGGCAGCGGTAGAGCTTGTAGGCGTCATCGAGTTGCTCGAGGCGTTCCTCGGTCGCCTGGTCACGGCTGTCCTCGATGAAGCGGCTTGCCTGCAGCAGCGCTGCCGGTCCGAGAAACTTGTCGGGATTCCACCAGAACGAGGGGCAGGAGGTCGAGCAGCAGGCACAGAGTATGCACTCATAGAGCCCGTCCAGCTTGTCGCGGTCTTCGGGACTCTGGAGACGTTCTTTCTCCGGATCGGGATCCCTGGTGATAAGCCACGGCTTCGCTGCCTTGTACTGGTTGAAGAAAGGTGTCTGGTCGATAACAAGATCGCGGATAATCGGCTGGCCGGGGAGGGGGCGCACGGTGATCGGCTCCTTGAGCTCATCGAGATTCGTCAGGCAAGCAAGGCCGTTGCGACCGTTGATATTCATGCCATCAGATCCGCAGACGCCTTCGCCGCAGGAGCGCCGGAAGCTCAGCGTCGGGTCCATTCCCTTGATGACGAGCAGTGCATCGAGCAGCATGGATCCCTGCTGGACGTCGGGGATTTCGTACTCCTGGAGGTAGGGCTTCTCGTCTTTCTCCGGATTGTAGCGCTGGATGAGGAATTTCATATTCGTCTCTCTCTGTCGCCATTCAGTAGGTGCGTGCTTTTGGCGGAAATGAGTCGACTGTCAACGGCGTCAGGTGCACCGGCTTGTAATCGAGTTTTTGTCCGTCGAGGAAGAAGAGGGTGTGCTTCATCCACTTCTCGTCGTCGCGGTCAGGGTGATCGACCCGCGAGTGCGCGCCGCGGCTCTCGGTGCGCGCCTGCGCCGAAACGATGGTTGCCAGCGCGACATCCATGAGGTTCTCGAGTTCCAGTGCCTCGATGCGCGCCGTGTTGAAAACCTTGCTGTGATCGGCAAGGCGTGCATTCGGCAGTCGCGCGAGGATTTCGCGTATCTTCTCCACGCCGGCCGTCAGGGTCTCGTGATCACGGTAGACACCACAATAGTCTTCCATGGCTGCCTGCAGGTCGGCCTTGATGACATCGACGGATTCGCCATCACTGCTGTCATCCCAGCGGGCCAGGCGGGCCAGTGCCTTGTCGGTGCTGGCCTTGTTGAGTGTGGTATGCGAAGGCATCGATTCGATATCCTCGAGCATCTGTATTGCCGCGGCGCGACCGAAAACGAGGATATCGAGCAGTGAATTGCCGCCGAGACGATTGGCGCCGTGCACGGAGACGCAGGCGCATTCCCCGGCGGCATAGAGGCCCGGAACGACCTCTTCCGGACCGCTTCCCATGGGCGCCACCACGCGACCGAAGCGGTCGGTCGGAATGCCACCCATGACATAGTGCGCGGTCGGG
>JASFPB010000135.1:0-6374 GCA_050116235.1 Chromatiales bacterium
GCTGTTGATCGCCATTCCACCGGCTCTTGCTGCCGGGGAATTCGATTTCTCTCACCCGAACGAGCAGTTCGAAGAGAGAGCGCAGTCCGTGGAGAAACAGCAAGTCCCTCAGACGACCTGGTTTGGCATGGGCTACGAGTTGCGTGGAGAGAAAGGAGAGAGAAGTCTCTTCGAAGACAGCGCCATGCACCGCTCCGTCTTCTCGGAGAGTCACGAGACGCGTGCAATCCCCCCCTCTTCCGGAGGAGAAGCCATACCCGCAGTTGCTCCGGGAACCAATAACGGCCATGCCAGGCCGTAGCCTGCCTGGTCACTTGTCACAACGCTCGTAAAGCCGTTCGATTTCCTCCTCGAGACTCTTCTCGGGCATCGGTTCGCCGGCGCGGTTATACCAGTAGCGCGCATTCCAAAGATTCCCCTCGACGCGATGCAGGTAACCATGAATCAGGCAGGCCAGGGGATCGGTATATGACTGGATGAGCCGATGCGCTCTCTCCCACTCTCCCTGGCGGGCCAGTGCGATCGCCTGCGCATGATAGCTGGCCATCCTCCCGGTTCCTAGGTGACAATGCTGCCCGAATCATCCCCCCAGCGCCGGCTCAGCGCGTTCTCGACACCGAGATGGTCGAGGATGCGCGCGACCATGAAATCGACGATTTCCTCCACCGTTTGCGGATTGAAATAGAAGCCGGGATTGGCCGGCATGATGGTCGCGCCGGCCCTGGCGAGTTGCAACATGTTTTCGAGCTGGATGGTCGAGTGCGGCGTCTCGCGCACGACGACAATGAGCTTGCGACGCTCCTTGAGCATCACGTCGGCGGCACGATCGATGAGATCATCGCAGACACCATGGGCCACGGTCGCGAGCGTTCCCGACGTGCAGGGGCAGATAACCATTGCCTCAGGCGGGTTCGAACCACTCGCTGGTGGTGCTGTCCACTGCTGGCGACCAAAGACCTGCAACTGCTCCTGCGAGACGCCGTATTTTTCGCAGAGCATCGCCTGCGCCTCGGACGCTCGCGAGGGAAGGACAAGATCGGTCTCCATCTGTGCAACGATCTGCGCAGCCTGGGAGTAGAGCAGATAGACCTGCCGCCCTGCCTTCAGCAGTTCCTCGAGCAGCCTGATGCCGTATTGAATGCCGGATGCACCCGTCCAGGCGACAGCGATAGCGGTATTGTTCATGGCCGGAGGGCCTCCAGGATGCGTTGGTGTATGTTTTCGAAGCCGCCATTGCTCATGACCAGCAGCTGGTCCCCCGGCCGCGCTTCCATTCTGAGAGTGTCGACGATCGCTTCTGTTGAATCATAAACAGTCGCCTTGTCGCCCAGGCTGGCGAAGACCGCCTCTGCATCCCAGTCGAGCGATGCCGGCGAGAAGATCATGACGCGGTCTGCGCTCGCCAGCGAGGCGGGTAGTGATTCCTTGTGAATGCCCATGCGCATGGTATTCGAGCGAGGTTCGAGCACAGCGATAATGCGTTCTTCACCGACTTGCCGGCGCAACCCTGCAAGCGTGGTTTCGATTGCGGTGGGATGGTGCGCGAAATCGTCATAGAGACGGATACCGTTGATCTCGCCGCGTAACTCCATGCGGCGCTTGACGTTCTCGAAGCCTGAGAGGGCCTCCAGGCAATGCTCGACCGGTACGCCTGCATGGCGCGCAGCCGCGATGGCGGCCAGCCCGTTGCGCACATTATGATCGCCTGTCAGGCCCCAGCATACTTCACCAACCGGTTTTCCATCCTGCAGTACCCGATAGTGGCTGCCGTCAGCCTCGACGGATTCGGCCTGCCAGAGTCCATCCGGCCCGATGGTCTCGATCGGTGTCCAGCAACCCATTTCGAGGACTTCCCCGAGCGGTGTGTCATCGCCTGGCGCGACGATAAGGCCGCTGCCGGGAACGATACGCACGAGGTGATGGAACTGGCGCTGGATCATCGCAAGGTCATCGAAAATGTCGGCATGGTCGAATTCGAGATTGTTCATGATCAGCGTGCGCGGCCGGTAATGCACGAATTTCGAGCGCTTGTCGAAGAAGGCGGTGTCGTACTCGTCGGCCTCGACAACAAAGAAGGGCGCCTTCCCGTAGCGGGCGGACAGCCCGAAGTTTTTCGGGATGCCGCCGATCAGAAAACCGGGCTCGAGGCCTGCGTATTCGAGAATCCATGCCACCATGCTTGCGGTGGTTGTCTTGCCGTGGGTACCCGCGACAGCAACGACCCAGCGCTCTTGCAGGATGTGTTCAGAGAGCCACTGCGGGCCGGACGTATAGGGAAGCGTGTTGTCGAGCATATACTCGATGGCCGGATTACCGCGCGACATGGCATTACCGACGACGACCATGTCGGGAGCGGGCTGGAGGTGTTCGGGAAGATAACCCTCCATGAGCTCAATGCCGGCCTCCGCGAGCTGCGTGCTCATTGGCGGGTAGACATTGGCGTCGGAGCCAGTCACCCGGTGACCGGCCTGGCGTGCCAGCAGCGCAATGCCTCCCATGAAGGTGCCGCAAATGCCAAGTATGTGGATATGCATGCTGTTGTTCGTTTAATGGCTTGCTGGCAATGATACCCGTCTGTTGCGTGTTTGCAGAAACACGATCAGTAACAGCAATGCCGAGGTTCCCGCCCAGGGAATCAGTCCGAAACGGGCGTACGGCGTCAGACCCCGGTAAGGGGTGAAGCTGGCTGTGAGTACATCGCGCTCGAATTGCGGCAGCCTGGCCGTCACATTGCCGTGCACATCGATCACGGCCGTGATGCCCGTGTTGGTCGCACGCAGGAGGTAGCGTCCGGTTTCGAGCGCCCGCATGCGCGCCATCTGGAAATGCTGCAGGGGCCCCCAGGTGGTGCCAAACCAGCCGTCGTTGCTCATGTTGATCAGGACTTGCGCTTGCGGGAGGGCTTCCCGGATTTCCTCGCCGAAAATAATTTCGTAGCAGATGGAAGCACCGGCAGTCAGGTCGCCGATCTTCAGGAGAGGCTGTGGTGCGCGCCCCGCGGTGAAATCATCACCCATGGTTGCGAGCCCGCTCAGGCTCTCTTTCCAGAGCCAGGCGAGGGGGAAGAATTCACCGAAAGGTACGAGATGGCGCTTGTGATAGAGGTGCTCGCCACCGTCCAGCGATATCAGCGTATTGAAATAGACACCGGGTTCCGGATTCGTGAGCACCCCTGTGACAAGGACTTTCTGCTGTTCACCGAAGGTTTTGCGGAGCGGTTCGATGACATCCTCACGCACGTTGCGAGCGAGGGCAGGAATGGCCGATTCCGGCCAGAGGACCAGATCGCTGTCCAGATTCTCCATGCTGTTGCCGATGTAGAAATCGAGTGTCGGCAGCAGCATTTCCGGCAGCCATTTCTCATCCTGCGGAATATTGCCTTGCAGCAGGCTGACAGTGCGCACCTCGTCATCCGGTGAGGTCCATGCCCGTTCCTGGAGGAGGTAACCGCCACTCCAGGCGCCAAGGATGCAAAGGGCGGCCAGCGTGGCGGAGAGTGAGCGCATCCTGATCAGTCCGGCCAGAGCGGCAGCGGTCATTGTCACCAGCAGCGACAGCAGCAGTACGCCACCGAGTGGCGCATACCCCGACAGCCAGCTGTCGATCTGGGTATAGCCGATCGTGAGCCAGGGAAAGCCGGTGAGGAACCAGCCACGAGCCCATTCCATGACGACAAGGAGCACTGCAAGCGCAACCAGACGTGCCGCTCTCGGACTTTGCCGGGTGAATCTGACCGCCAGCCAGGCTGCCAGGCCGTAGTAGAGCGCAAGTCCCAGCGCCAGCAACATGGCGAGCGTGATGGCAAGTGCTCTCGGCATGCCGGCATAGACACTCATGCTGTTCTCGATCCAGACAAGCCCGGTGCAGAGAAGTCCGGCGCCGAAGAGCCAGCCGGTCAGGAAGGCGCGTTTTGGGGTCGTCTCGAGCAGCAGGAAAAAGAGCAGGGCGAATGTGAGCGGTGCCAGCCACCAGAGACCGGCGGGATCGAATGCGAATGTGGTGAGGATGCCGGCCAGGAAAGCCGGCAACAGTTTTTTCATGCGTTGCCCGGTTCCTGCTCCAGGCGGACGGCGAGCAGTCGAATCTTGCGGCTGTCGGCGCGAATGACGCGGAATTCGAAGCGGTCGATGACGACAGTTTCACCGCTCTTGGGCAGGTGACCGAAGGCCTTGGTCACGAGGCCGCCAATGGTATCGAATTCCTCGTCGCTGAAATCCGTGTCGAAACGCTCGTTGAAATCATCGATATCCAGCTGTGCCTTGAGGGTGAATTCATGTTCGCTGCGCTGCAGGATCATGACATCGTCATCGAAATCATGCTCGTCCTCGATCTCGCCGACGATCTGCTCGAGGACGTCCTCGATGGTGACCAGTCCTGCAGCAGTCCCGTACTCGTCGATGACGATGGCCATGTGATTGCGATTGGTCCGGAATTCCTTCAGGAGCACATTGAGCCGCTTGCTCTCCGGTACGAAGACGGCCTTGCGGACCACGTCGCGGATATTGAACTTTTTCCCGCTGTCGCCGCAGTATTGCAGCAGGTCCTTGGCAAGCATGATACCAACGACCTCGGCACGGTCCTCGCCAATGACCGGAAACCGCGAGTGTGCCGAATCAATAACCACGGGAAGAACCTGCGCGAGGGTGTCATCCCGCCCGATGACGGCCATCTCGGCACGCGGGATCATGATGTCGCGTACGCGCAGGTCTGACACGGCGAGGACGCCCTCGATCATCGATTGGGCATCCATGTCGATCAGGGACTGGTCGCGGGCCAGTTGCAGGGTATCCAGAAGATCTTCGCGATTTTGTGGTTCGCGGTTGAACAGGGTTTTCAGTTTATCGAGCCAGCCATTGAAGCTGTGACTCGGAGGTTCATCGTTACTCATTGGTCTCCGTAGGGGTCGGAGTACCCCAGGCCTTCGAGAATTTCCCGCTCCAGCGACTCCATCTCCTCTGCTTCCTTGCTATTTTGATGGTCAAACCCCTGCAAATGCAACACGCCATGGACGACCATGTGTGCCCAGTGGGCTTCCGGCTGCTTGTTTTGCTCCCGTGCTTCACGCATGACAACCGGGGCGCAGATGACAAGGTCGCCAAGATGCTTCTCCGGGATGTCCGGCGGTGGCTCGAAAGGGAAGGAGAGCACATTGGTCGGGCTGTCCTTGCCGCGAAAGTCGCGGTTGAGCTGGCGACTCTCCGTTTCATCGACGATACGGATCACGACGGAGGCCCCTGTCTCGTCAAGACGTGCCGCCGACACCCAGGTTGTGAATAGTCCGGGAGCCGGAAGATCAGGCGCATCAGTGACGATCTGCAGCGTGATGTTGTCTGTTTCAGCCAAGGGGAGCGGTAGTGAAGTGTCGGTAGAGGTCGGGGCATCTTGCGCCGGAAGGGGTGTAAAAGAACGATCCGGGCAAATGCCCGGATCGTTCAGGAGATGCGGCAGGCAGTTTAACCGCGTGTGGTGTTACCGCCGCGAGCTGAACACTCTTCCGGAGTCAGCATGACAGGCGGATTGTTGCCGATATAGCAGTTGACCTTCATTGGTTCTTCAACAACAACTTCCTCGGTTGTAGAGCAGGCTGTTGTTGACAGCAGGACGACAGCGCAGGCAGTAGCTGCTACAGAAGTAATTACAGATTTCAGTGTCAGCATGGACTCTCTCCAGATTGTTATGATTGAAAACATACCCCACGGGATATCATGCAGGAAGCCTGGTCAAGATGTTCTTTCATCCTTCCAGTGCGATGACCCGAGTTTCAAAAAGAAGCTGTTCAGCAACTTAGTAACAGTTCCTGAGGGCGAGTATAGACGATTCGTGTTGGATGTAAATCGGGATTTCGCGGGATCGCAGTGGTTTGATCCTGACCTCCTGGCGCGCGTCTTGCATGCAACCCCTCAGAATGGCTGCTGGCAGGTGACCCCGGTTCCCCCGAGGCCGCAGTAACCGTTGGGATTCTTCGCCAGGTATTGCTGGTGATACTCCTCGGCATAGTAGAAGGGCGGTTTCTCGATGATTTCTGTCGTGATCGGGCCATGGCCAGCAGCATGCAGGCGCTGCTGGTAGGAGGCGCGACTCTCTTCTGCGATACGCTTTTGCTCTGCTGTATCGCAATAGATCCCGGAGCGATATTGTGTCCCCCTGTCGTTACCCTGGCGCATGCCCTGTGTGGGATCATGGCTCTCCCAGAAACGTTGCAGAAGTTGCTCGAAGCTCGTCTCCTGCGGATTGTAGACGACGAGTACGACCTCGTTGTGCCCGGTCATGCCGGTGCAGACTTCCTCGTAGGTCGGATTCGGGGTATAGCCCGCGGCATAGCCGACCGCCGTGGTAAAGACACCGGGCATCTCCCAGAATCTGCGTTCAGCCCC
>JASFPB010000136.1:0-6365 GCA_050116235.1 Chromatiales bacterium
CACAGGCCCTGACCTGGCGCGAGTCGGCGGGAAGTATTCCAACGACTGGCATGTCCAGCACCTGAAGGCGCCGCGTTCTGTCGTGCCTGACTCCATCATGCCCAATTACCCCTGGCTTTCAGAGAATGCACTGGATTATTCCGACATCGCCGGCAAGATGCGTGCGCTGAAGAGAGTCGGGGTGCCCTACTCGGAAACCGATGTCGAGTACGAACAGAATGTGGAAAAGTTCGGCAAGGAGATGGCCGACATGTTCAACATTCACAGGGCACAGGAGAACCTGCTGGCCCAGGCACAGCAGGGCAACTTCGATGGCGATCGCGGCAAACTGACCGAGATGGACGCCCTCGTTGCCTATCTGCAGATGCTCGGTACCCTCGTCGACTTCAGCAAGTACGACGAAGGCTACTTCACCGAGTTCCGATAAACAGTTTTCAGACAGGGGCGATTCGCCATGCCCGAATGGTTGACGACGATGGAAGGCAGCAAGCCGGTCGCGCTGCTGATCTTCTTCATCACTTTCATTGCCATCGTCTTGTACATCTTCACGGGCAAGAAGCGCAAACAGCGACTGGAATCGTACAAATACATTCCCTTTGCTGACGAAGAGGAGTCCGGCACAAAACCGGAAGTGCGCGAAACGTCCGAACCGGATGAGAAAGGTAAATCATCATGAGTGACAAAACACAGGAACAGCAGAACAATGCTGTACAGACCACCGGGCATGCATGGGACGGGGATTTGCAGGAGTTCAACAACCCGCTGCCCCGCTGGTGGATCTGGACTTTTTACGCCACAATCGTTTTCTCCCTGATCTACTGGGTGATCTTCCCGACATGGCCCTACGCCAACACCTATACCAAGGGTATCGGAAACACCATCACCTTCGAGAACGAGCAGGGCGAGGAAGTGACCACGCACTGGAATACACGCTCGCTGCTGATCGAGGAGATGCAGACAGGCGAGGAGGCACTCAAGCAGAAGGCATATCTCGAGAAGGTCAATGCCGCAAGCTATGAGGAGATCCTGTCGGATCCGGACATGATGGCTTTCACAAACTCCACGGCCAAGGTACTCTTCGCCGACAATTGCGCGGCCTGTCACGGTCCTGCAGCGGCATTGCCTGGCAGCGCTTTCGGACTCTATCCGAACCTGGCGGACGACGCCTGGCTCTGGGGCGGTAGTGTCGAGGAGATTGAGCAGACACTCATACTCGGTCGCAACGGCTACATGCCTGCCTTCGGTACCACGCTCAGCGAGGAACAGCTCGATGAGGTTGCCAACTATGTCCTGAGTCTGTCCATGGAGGGGGGCGATGCCTCGAAGGCCGCTGCCGGCGAGAAGATCTTCAACGGGCAGGCTGGTGGTTGCCATTACTGCCACACGAAAGAGGCCACGGGTCTCAAGTCACAGGGCGCAGCCAATCTTACCGATGCAATCTGGACAGTCGCCAACGTACCGGCAGCACCGACTACCGAAGCGAAGCTCGTTGCCATCAAGCAGGTCATTCGTGATGGTATCAACCGCGTGATGCCTGCCTGGTCCGGTCGTCTCAGTGACGACGAGATCAAGCAGCTTGCCATCTATGTTCACCAGCGCGGTGGCGGCAAGTAACGGCTGACAGCTTGCAATATCTGCAGCGGACATGGCCGGGCCTGTCCGCTGTTTTTTTCCAGGCGGACAAGCATGTCACAGCAGCAGACAGACCAGCAGCCTCTCTATGAAGCGCGGCGCTCGATTTATCCGCGTTCGGTCAAGGGCCGGTTCCGCAATATCAAGTGGGCGATCCTGGCCCTCGCCTATGGCGTCTACTTTCTGCTGCCCTGGATGCGCTGGGAGCGCGCTGCAGGTCCCGACCAGGCCGTACTGTTTGATCTCGCCGGGCGTAAATTCTATCTTTTCGGGCTGACTGTCTATCCGCAGGATATATTCTGGCTTGCGGGTTTCCTGATGCTCGCTGCCTACCTGCTGTTCTTCGTGACAGGGATCGCGGGGCGCGTATTTTGCGGCTACTTCTGCTTCCAGACACTCTGGACGGACGTCTTCGTGCTCGTCGAGCGTCTCGTCCAGGGAGAGCGTCCCGCACGAATCCGGCTGGCGAAGCAGCCGCTCAATGGCGAGAAGGCGCTGAAGCTCGGAGTGACACATCTTCTCTGGCTCCTCGTGGCCTTCGCGACCGGGGTGAGCTTTGTCCTCTACTGGGGAAATGCGCCCGATCTCATTCGCGATTTCTTCACCGGCCAGGCTCCCTTCGCCGCCTATGGCACAACGCTTTTTCTGACGGCAACAACCTATGTGATGGCCGGGCTTGCGCGTGAGCAGGTGTGTACCTACATGTGTCCCTACTCGCGTTTTCAGAGCGCCATGTTCGACAAGGATACGCTGATCGTTTCCTACGACAGCAAGCGCGGCGAGGGTCGCGCGAAGCTTGGCAAGGGGCTCAAGGGCCGCGAGGAGCGGCAGGCTGCCGGTGTCGGAGACTGTATCGACTGCGGCTATTGTGTACAGGTTTGTCCGACGGGGATCGACATCCGCAACGGTTTGCAGATCCAGTGCATCTCCTGCGCACTCTGCATCGACGCCTGCGACACGATCATGGACTCGCTTGGCTGGGAGCGTGGCCTCGTTGCCTACACATCCGAGCGACAGGCTGAAGGTGGCAAGCCTGCGCGCCTGTTCCGCCCGAAGGTGGTCGGTTATTTCCTCGTGCTCCTGGTCATCGTCGCTGCATTGGCCTGGAACGTCTCGCACCAGCAGTTGTTCGATCTTTCGGTTGCGCAGGAGCGTCAGCCGCTGCATGTCACTCTCTCTGACGGACGCATCCAGAACAGCTACGAATTCAAGATGAATAACAAGACCGGTGGTCCGCTGGAGCTCGAGTTCGAAATCACCGGACTCGAGGGCGCAGAGCTCGACCTTGGCAAATTCAGTCATATCGAACTCGCGCCGGATCAGCGCTTGCGGCTGCGTGCGCATATCAAGCACGAGCCCCCGACCGGGGAGGCGGGGTCACAGAAATTCAGGATTCGTGCAATCCCGACGAACCGAACCGATTTAGAGGCATTCGAGAAGGATGCTGTTTTCTCCTGGCCAGGGAGTCACTGAGATATGAACACGACCGGCTTGCTTGCTGTTATAGGTATCGGGGTTGGACTGGAGATCCTGGCGTTTGTACTGTTGCGCTTCCTGACAAAGCTCGATGGCAAGGCAATGGCAACGATCATCGCGCTCGGCGTGATCGGGCTCTATATCCCCTGGGTCATTATCAACTGGCCGGGCGGTGACGTCTTTGCTATCGAGATCGGCATCTTTCTCGTCGTGGCCTATGTGCTGGGCATTATCGGACGCCGTGCCGGAAAAAGCTGGCACTGGGGACCTGCGCTGATCTTTGCGTTCTTTGTCTGCGTTGTTGCTGTCAACGTGATCTTCGTAACTCTGGCGGAAACAGGCATAACGGGCATCTTCTCGAAACTGCTGCCGGAGCCACAGACCAGTAGTGTCGCCAATTCACGCTTCCCGGGAACCGTTTCCCACGATTTCCAGGAGAAGGAAAGCCTCTATAACGCTTACCTCAGGGATGTCGAGGAGCAGCAGCAACGTGGCTGGAAAGTGCGCAAGGGGTGGGAGCGGAAGCCTGTTGTTGGCGAGCCGGAGCGCTTCATGGTCGAGGTACGTGACCGGGATGGCGCGCCGATCCGTGGCGCAAGCGTGACAGGCGAGTTCCTGCGTCCCTCGAGCAGTGACGACGATTTCAGCTTCGCGCTCGAGGAGGCTGCCGAATACGGCATGTACACAACATCCCTGACGATGCCACGCCCCGGGATCTGGAAACTCGTGCTGCGTATCACCAGCGGAGAGGATGTGCACGAGATCCGCGCCACCACCTCCGTCTCAGCGCGGGAGTAGCCAGATGAGTGCCAGTGACGACAAGAGCTGTTTTCACTGTGGCTTGCCGCTGCCAGCAGAGGAGGTTTTCAAGGTCACGATTCGCGGAGAGGAGCGCAAGATGTGCTGTCGTGGTTGCCAGGCTGTTGCGCAGGCGATCGTTGATGGAGGCCTGGAATCCTTCTACGACCATCGCACAGAAACATCACGCAAGGCTGATGAACTCATACCGGAAGAGCTGCAGCGCTTCGATCTCTATGACGAGGACGCAGTGCAAGCGAGTTTCGTCAAGGTTGCCGAGGGTGACCGGCGCACTGCTTCGCTGATACTCGAGGGTATTACCTGTGCCGCCTGTGTCTGGCTCAATGAGCGCCATGTACGCTCGCTGCCCGGAGTCGTGTCGTTCGACGTCAATTACACGACCCATCGTGCACGTGTGGAGTGGGATAACTCGCAACTGCATCTCAGTGATATTCTCAAGGCAATTACCTCCATCGGCTATGTTGCCCATCCGTTCGATCCAGGGCGACAGGAGGCGATCTACAAGAAAGAGCGCAAGCGCGCGTTGCGGCGGCTCGCGATTGCCGGTGTGTGCGCCATGCAGGTCATGATGCTGGCCGTCGCGCTCTATTCAGGCGATTACTACGGCATGGATGAGCAGATGCAGACTTTCATGCGCTGGGTCAGCATGCTGCTTGCCACGCCCGTCGTCTTTTACGCCTCCACCGACTTTTTCCGCAATGCCTGGCGCGACCTGCGACACAGGCAGGTGAGCATGGACGTCCCGGTTGCGCTTGCCATTGGTGGCGCCTATTCCGCCAGCGTCTGGGCGACAGTGACGGGTGGGCACGAGGTCTATTTCGATTCTGTCACCATGTTTTCCTTTTTCCTGCTCTCTTCCCGCTTTCTCGAGATGGGGGCGCGTCACCGTGCAGGACAGGCAGCGGAGGCACTGGTGCGCCTGTTGCCGGCGACGGCTACGCGCATTGCCGATGGCCGCGAGGAAGTGGTTTCCGTGAAGGACCTCGTCCCGGGAGATCGCGTACTGATTCGTCCGGGCGAGACGGTGCCTGCCGACGGTCTTGTTATCGAGGGAGTCAGCTCGGTCGATGAATCCCTGCTGACCGGCGAGAGCCTGCCACAGCTTCGCCGTCCGGATGATGCTATCGTCGGCGGTAGCCTCAATGTCGAGAGCCCCCTGGTCATGCGCATCGACAAGACCGGCGAGGACACGGTCGTCTCGGGCATCGTGCAACTGCTGGAGCGTGCACAATCGGAGAAGCCGAGGATTGCACAATATGCCGACCGGATCGCCGGCTGGTTTGTCACGGCCGTTCTGTTTCTTGCCACAGCGGTGGCCCTCTACTGGTGGCAGCATGATCCGGATGCTGCCTTCGCGATCACACTCTCCGTGCTTGTCGTGACCTGTCCCTGTGCCCTCTCACTGGCGACACCTGTGGCAATAACAGCGGCAACCGGCACCTTGACGAAGATGGGCCTGCTGGTGACACGCGGGCATGCCATCGAGACCATGGCAAAAGTGACACAGATGGTCTTTGACAAGACAGGCACGCTCACGCGCGGCAGGCTTCAGCTGCTCGAGAGCGTCCCGATGGCAGAGCGCAGCGAGGAGGAGTTGCTGGCAATTGCGGCGGCACTCGAGGCGCAGTCGGAACACCCGGTGGCGCGTGTGATTACCCGCCATGGCAGCGGCCTTGTCGCGGACCATGTCCAGTCAACACCCGGCCAGGGCATCGAGGGCCATGTCGAGGGCCGTTACTACCGTATCGGCGCGCCGGGATTCGTTGCCGCGCTCTCGGGAGTCGAGGTGCCCTCCGGTGACTCGATCAACAGCCAGGTCTATCTTGGCGATGCCGATGGCATCCTTGCACGTTTCGAGCTGGGGGACGAGTTGCGCATGAGTTCGCCAGAGGTGATCAGCGGCCTACGGGAACTCTCGATCGAGCCGCACCTGCTATCGGGTGATGCTGCGAAGCCCGTCGATACAATTGCTGACAGGCTCGCAATCAACCACCGGGTTGCCGGAGCGTCGCCGCAGAGCAAGCTTGCGTATGTGCGCGACCTGCAGGAGCGTGGAGAAATCGTGGCCATGGTCGGTGATGGTGTGAATGACGCCCCGGTGCTGGCCGGATCGAATGTTTCCGTGGCGATGGGGAGCGGCACCGAGCTGGCGCATGCAAGCGCCGATTTCGTGATGCTCTCTGACCGTGTGGAAAACCTGCTCGGCGGCGTCCGGATGTCGCGTCGCACGATGCGGATTATCCGGCAGAACCTGACGTGGGCACTGATGTATAATATGGCGGCCCTGCCGCTCGCCGCGGCGGGATTTGTCGCTCCCTGGATGGCCGCACTCGGCATGTCCGCCAGCTCTCTGGTCGTGGTAGCGAATGCCCTGCGTCTGCGCCAGACCACCGGAAACTGATTATGACCATACTCTATCTGTTGATTCCACTGGCAGT
>JASFPB010000137.1:0-6360 GCA_050116235.1 Chromatiales bacterium
GATGGCATCGAGGATCTCTCGCTGAGTACGAACGCCGCATTGCTGCGGCAGCATGCCGGGGCGCTGAAGCAGGCAGGTATTTCACGGATCAATGTCAGCCTCGACTCGCTGGATCCCGACCGTTTCAGGCAGATCACGAGGGGGGATCTTGAGCAGGTCCTCGACGGCCTCATGGAGGCGAGGCGCGCGGGACTCTCGCCTGTCAAGATCAACATGGTCGCCATGAAGGGGATCAATGATACCGAGTTCGAGGCGATGGTCGATTTCTGCCTCGAAAACGACTTCACGCTACGTCTGATCGAGACCATGCCGGTCGGCAATACCGGCCGTGATGCAACCGATCGCTTCATGGACTTGCGGGAGGTGCGTGCGCGTCTGGCCAGGCGCTATGAGCTGATCCCGGACGTCATGCCTGGCGGAGGTCCCGCGCGCTATGTCCGCATTGGCGGTACAGAGCTGCGTATCGGCTTCATCACGCCGATCTCGCAGCACTTCTGTGAGACCTGCAACAGGGTTCGTATCTCGGTCGACGGCACTCTCTATCTCTGTCTCGGGCAGGAGGACAAGGTCGAATTTCGTCCCATGCTGCGTGACGGTGCGAGCCATGAGGAGTTGCGCGATGCGATCATCCGGGCACTCGCACTCAAGCCGGAGAGACACGAGTTCCGGGAACGTCCGGAACAGGTGATCCGTATCATGTCCCAGACCGGTGGCTGATTGCCGGCCAGTTGCGTCTTTCATTTTTTCACCACGAAGAACACAAGAAACACAA
The DNA here is from genome assembly GCA_050116235.1 of Chromatiales bacterium. Lineage (GTDB taxonomy): Bacteria > Pseudomonadota > Gammaproteobacteria > Chromatiales > Chromatiaceae > Sva-25. The sequence goes on from JASFPB010000137.1 coordinate 773, forward strand.
AGGTGGATTACTAATATGAGTGATACGTGCCTGTATTTACTGTGTGCCTGATGGCTCAACCACATGGACTCGAGCTTATCTCAATGTTCGGGAATTTTTCGGTCTCTGTTTCAGACTTGATAACCATCAAGCACACAAAAGCCGGTAAATAATGACAACGACTCTTCGCCGGGGAGGCAGAAACTCTGTCAATGGACAGCAGGCAAGCCCCGGCATGATGATGCTTGCGAATCGACAAACCTTGTGCAATTCAGTTTTTTAAGGACTCAACCCGGCAGGGCTTTTCCCTGGCTTCGTGCCCATCGTGGTGAATAACTATTGCTTCCAGCGCTCCGCTGCTTCATCGTCGCTTGAACGTGCCTCGACCCAGCGCGATGAACCATCGTGCAGCAGCTCCTTCTTCCAGAAAGGGGCGCGTGTCTTGAGGTAATCCATGATGAACTCGCATGCAGCGAAGGCATCACTGCGGTGTGCGCTGGTGACAGCGACGAGCACGATCTGGTCTCCGGGCTGTAATTCTCCGACGCGGTGGATCACTGCTGTTCCAGTCAATTGCCAGCGCGATCTGGCTTCATCGACGATCTTCTCCAGCGCTTTCTCTGTCATGCCGGGGTAATGCTCGAGTCGCATCGCTCTGACGTCGTCATCGAGGTTCAGGTCGCGCACGCAGCCGATGAAGGTGACGCTTGCACCGATATCGGTGCGGCCGGTACGCAACTCCGCCAGTACAGCGCTTGCATCGAAATCTGCCTGTTGCACGCGGATCAGTCTCATCCGCCTGTCACCGGAGGAAAGAAGGCAACTTCGTCACCATCGCTCAGGTTGTCAGCAGGCCTGGCGAGATGCTGGTTCACGGCAATCTGTATCCTGCTGTCGAAAGCCGACCGCCAGGGTTCCCCGCGCGCGCGTAGCTCCTCGATGAGCTCACCCGCGCTGGTGGCGCCTGTCTCGAGTTCCTCGCTGCGGCAATCGACCTGCTCGGCGAGTGCGGCAAAATAGAAAACCCGAATGATCACAGCAATTCCCTGAAAGGGATGAATTGAACCCTGTCGCCTCTTGCGACCGTCGTCTCCTCCGGGACAACAACGAGCCCATCCGCCCAGCATGTCGAGGAGAGCACGCCAGAACCCTGGTGCGGGTAGATTGTGGCGAGCGTTTCATCGCCCTCGTTACGGACTTGTGCACGCAAGAACTCGCGGCGTATACCGGGGCGTGTCCATGCGAAGTCTGCCTTGACGGTGTAGCTCGCCGGAAGCACCTCGTTAAGCCCCTGCATTTTCAGAAGGAACGGGCGGACGAAAAGAAGGCAGGTCACAAAAGCCGAGACCGGGTTGCCTGGCAGGCCGATGATCGGTGTCTCCTCGACATGCCCGAGCACGAGCGGCTTGCCGGGCTTGATCTTCAGGCGCCACATGCTGATCGTACCGAGCTCCTCGATGGCAATACGAACATGGTCCTCCTCGCCAACCGAGACACCGCCACTCGTGACGATCAGGTCTGCCTGGCGAGCCCCCTCGAGGATGGTGGCGCGTGTCGACTCGAGACTGTCCTCGACAATGCCGAGATTGACGACATCACAGTCGAAGCGCTGCAGGAGTGCGTTGAGGTGGTACTGGTTCGAGTTGTAGATCTGGCCCTCGCCGAGCGGGCTGCCGGGCTCCACGATCTCGTCGCCCGAGAAAAAGGTCGCGACTTTCAGGCGGCGGTATACAGCAAGCTGTGACACGCCAACGGAGGCCGCCAGACCAAGGTGTTGTGGTTCAATCCCGGTACCGGGTTGCAGGATCACATCACCTGCCCGGATATCCTCGCCGGCTTTGCGGATGTTGTCGCCCTGTGGTGGCTTGGACTTGAAGGAGACGCTGTTGTCCTTGTCCGGATGCTCTGTCGCGAGCTCCTGCATGATCACGGCATCGGCACCGGGCGGCAGGGGCGCTCCGGTGAAAATGCGTGCGCAGGTCCCGATATCGAGCGGGGCTCCGACGGCGCCGGCAGGAATTCGCTGGGAGACCGGCAATGGCTTGCCTGCTTCGACGTCCGCGGATCTCACTGCGTAGCCGTCCATTGCACTGTTATCGAGTGGTGGCACATTGACGGGCGATGTGACCTGGCCGGCAAGCACACGGCCGGCCGCATCGCCGAGAGTGACGGTTTCGGTCACTTCGACAGGCGTAGCCTGTTCAAGCAACAGTCGGATGGCTTCATCGTACTCGACGAGTGGTGTTCGGGGTGTCACGCAGCTGTCGGACATCTTTACTCCCGGAAACGCGGCATCAGTTCGACGAGATTACAGGGGCGATAGCCGGCATCGAGCTGATGAGAGATGATCCTGTCCCAGCCGGTTGCGCAGGCGCCACTCGAACCCGGCAGGCAGAAGATCGGGGTCCCGTTGGCAAGCCCTGCAAGGGCGCGGGACTGGATCGTCGAGGTGCCAACCTCCTCCCAGGAGAGCCAGCGAAAGAGTTCACCAAAACCATCGATGGTCTTGTCGAAAAGGGCTGACATCGCCTCGGGCGTGCTGTCACGACCGGTCAGCCCTGTGCCGCCCGTGGTGATGATCGCCTGCACGGAGTCATCAGCAATCCAGCGAGAGACGGTGGCGCGCATCTTGTAGATGTCGTCAGGCACGATGGCCTTTTCAGCAAGCCGATGGCCGCCGCTTGTCAGTCTCTCGATGAGCAGCTTGCCTGATTTGTCATCGGCCTCGGTACGCGTGTCGGAGACGGTCATAACGGCAATGTTCAGCGGCTGGAAGGATTTTGTTGCGTGTGAATGGGCCATGCGCAGCTTTAGGCGTTAATATGTTAGCCAGTGATTATATTCTTCCCCGGGTGCGATGTATAACCGCGCCCGATTCTGCGGTGCCCATGATGCGACTGATCGATTTTCTCAGAAGAACCTTCTCGTTCGGCAAGGGAGTTATAGCAGGCATGCCGCATGATGCAGAACAGCGCGATCCCCTCGATTTTTTCGGGGAATGGTTCAGGGCAGCCGATGAGGCAGGCCTGCTGATGCCGGAGGCGATGGCGCTCTCCACGGCAGACACCAGCGGCAAGCCTTCGTCCAGAATGGTGCTCATGAAGAGTTTCGATGAAAACGGCATTGTCTTTTTCACGAATTATGGCAGCCGGAAAGCGGGAGAGCTCGATGCAAACCCGCAGGCATCGCTGCTCTTCCACTGGACTCAGCTGCAGCGCCAGGTGCGCATCGAGGGCAGTGTCGAACGCGTCACCAGGGGAGAGTCTCTCGACTATTTCAGGACGCGTATCCGTGGAAGCCAGCTTGGGGCCTGGGCATCCAAACAGAGCCAGCCACTCAGCAGTCGCAAGGAGCTGGAACAGCGCGAGACAGAGATGGCTGAACGCTTCGAAGGGCAGGAGGTTCCGCTGCCGGAATTCTGGGGTGGTTACCGCCTCAAGCCTGACTATTTCGAATTCTGGCAAGGACGTGCCAATCGCCTGCATGACAGGGTCTGTTTTATTCGCGACGGCGAGGGGTGGGCGACGTTACGGCGTTTTCCGTGATGCTTGATTTCATCCTGCTGTCCTGATTGGCATCTATTTCAGGGGTTGGAGTCAATTTGACTCCGACTCCTGATCGTATTCAAACATTCTCTTTGCGAAGGAGCGCCGGCGATTGTGGCAACCTGAACTTTGAGATCGCCACACCTTGCTGCGCAAGGTTCGCGATGACAAAAAAGACAAACGGAAGCAAATAGAGCACCGGGTGCGACTTACGCGCAACCGAGTGGCACAGGGTATACAGGAAACAAGAGGCTGTCAGTCTGACTGCAGCGAGTTGGCGAGCGCCTGTCAGGGACTGAGATGCTCGACGCGTCAGAGGGGAAGGATCCCGAACATTTCAGATCCATCTGCGGGAGCCGGGCCTTATCGGCGAAGAATCGCCCACAGGATGGGCTCCTACAGCAAGATTTGATTACTACGACGACCACGACTTACGCGAAGGAACCCGGTGGATTGTGCGTCGTCCGCTCCTCGCCATCCTGGCGTCGCGGCACTTGTGCATCCTTTTACTGCAGAGTAAATACTTTTTCTTACTTTTCGCGACTGAATTCCCCCTGGGGAAAATTTGACAACCACGAAGTGGTCTACCTGCAGGACGAAATACCAGGATGTATTTCGCAAAGAAAAGTAAGGCCCGTGCGGGTTGGTGCCCGCATCGAAATCAGATGTAGGTCAGCCAATCCTCGTGAACGGGGCTGCGACCATGCACCACGTCGAAATATTTCGCCTGGAGCTTTTCCGTGATCGGCCCGCGCGCACCCGAGCCGATCTTGCGTCCATCGAGTTCACGGATCGGTGTCACTTCGGCGGCTGTGCCGGTGAAGAAGGCTTCGTCCGCGATATAGACCTCGTCGCGCGTGATACGTTTCTCGATCACTTGCAGGTTGGCCTCTTCGGCAAGCTGGATGACGGTGCGGCGCGTGATGCCATCGAGCGCTGATGTGAGGTCCGGGGTATAGATAATGCCATCGCGGACGATGAAGAGATTTTCACCACTACCCTCCATGACGTAGCCGTTCGTATCGAGCAACAGCGCCTCGTCGTAGCCTGTATCGAGAGCCTCCTTGAGCGCCAGCATGGAATTCATGTAGTTGCCGTTTGCCTTGGCGCGGCACATGGTGATGTTGACATGGTGACGCGTGAAGGAGGAGACGCGGACACGAATGCCATTGGTCATGCCGTCATCACCGAGGTAGGAACCCCAGGACCAGGCGGCGCACATGACATGCACGCGCAGGTTGTCTGCCCGCAACCCCATGCCTTCCGAGCCGTAGAATGCCATCGGGCGGATATAGCCTGATTCGAGGTTGTTCTCGCGTACGGCTGCAAGCTGCGCCGCATTGAGGGTCTCGCGGTCGAAGGGCATCTCCATGCCGAGGATATGCGCCGAGCGGAACAGGCGGTCGGTGTGTTCCTCGAGACGGAAAATGGCCGTCCCCTTTTCGGCCTTGTAGGCGCGTACACCCTCGAACACGCCCATGCCGTAGTGCAGGGTGTGGGTCAGCACATGCACCCTGGCCTCGCGCCAGTCCACCATTTCGCCATCGAGCCAGATCAGGCCGTCACGGTCCGACATGGGTGTCATCGGGATATCCTCAGAATCTGTCTTTCGAAAATGATAAGCGCCAGATTATAACGGAATGGCTGTTTTGTGCACTCACAGAATCCGTTGATAAAGATCTTCCCAGTGCCTGTTTTCTGATTCGATGAGATGGATTTTCCAGGAACGGTTCCATTTCTTGAGCTGCTTTTCTCGCATGATGGCAGATTCCATCGTCTCATGGGCCTCGTACCAGACAAGTTTCTCGATCCTGTAGCGTTTCGTGAAACCATCGACAAGTTGATTTCTGTGTTCGTGGATCCTCCTTGCGAGATTCGACGTCACACCAATATAGAGCGTCCCATTTCTCTTGCTGGAAAGAATATAAACGCACGGTTGCTTTCCATGTGGCATCTGACCTCCTGTCAATGGTTTTCCTGGATGCCCGATCAAGCCGGGCATGACGATCGTCTGGAATTTTTGGTTGATATCAATCCTGGCATTCTTTCAGCATTAAATTCATC
>JASFPB010000138.1:0-6352 GCA_050116235.1 Chromatiales bacterium
AAGAGGCCGCTTGCGTGCAACGAGCCAGCCAATGAGCCAGTTTGTCAGGCTTCCGAGTGTATTCCCGGCAGTCGCCACCATCACGATGAGCCAGGCAGGGTGCAGCGCTTCCGACAGGGTATAGAGAAAGAGTGCCTCCGAACCACCGGGAAGCAGAGTCGATGCGAGGAAGCTGGAACTGAAGAGAATCCAGAGTGATGTCATCCAGCCGGTTTTTCCGTCCGGATCCACTCGCTCCAGCTACCGGGATAGAGGCGCGAGCCAGACAGTCCGGCATGTTCCATTGCGAGCAGGTTATGGCATGCCGTCACGCCGGAACCACACATGTGTACGACGTGGTGCTGGTCGATCTCTCCAAGAAAATCCCTGTAGCGTTTTTTCAGTTCACCCGGTGACAGAAAACAGCCGTTGTCATCGAGGTTCTGGTGGTAGGGAAAGTTTACCGCCCCGGGAACGTGCCCGGCGACAGGGTCGATAGGCTCGGATTCACCCCGGAAGCGTTCAGTCGTCCTTGCATCGAGGAGGATGATATAGCCCTTGGCAAGTTCTGACTTGATTTCAGGCGTGGTGAACCACTGGTCATCATCTGCGCGATAGTCAAAGTGGCCCGGTTGCACGAGCGGTTCTGCATCATTCACAGGGCGGTTCTCGTCGATCCATTTTTGCCAGCCGCCATCGAGCACGGCCACGCGATGATGATCGAGCCAGCGCATCATCCACCAGAGTCGAACTGCATAGGCGCCATCCGAGGCGTCATAGGCCACGACCTGTGACTGGTTGCCGATCCCCCAGCTCTCGAGAGTTTTCGCGAAGGTATCCGGCCGTGGCAGGGGGTGACGGCCAACCGTGGAAGTCACGGGGGCGGAGAGGTCCCTGTCCAGGTGCGCGTAGAGCGATCCCGGGATATGTGAGGCTTTCCACTCCTGCTCACCGGCGCCGGGATGCATAAGGTCGAAACGGCAATCGATAATGACGAGGTCATCAGCATCCAGGTTCTCATAAAGTGATTGGGTGTCGATGAGCGTGGTGTAGTGCATTCAGGTTTCTGTTTCCAATACGTTGCCGGTCAATTTGATTCTGCCATCTGCGGAACCATCTGTCCTTCTTCATCGACCTGTATACCTTGTGAATCAGATTATCAGGATGTATTGATATATTTCCGGATTGATCGGTATCAAGTTGTATCCTGCAAGGTCCCGCCATAATGCCGGGAATTCCAAACTCTCTTCAAAGGTAATCTGCATGACGTTTCCAATGGATGTTGGCAGTCTTCTCGGTACACTTTTTCTGGCTGCGCTGGTGATGGCTGTTGTCGTGATGATGCCTGTCGTGATTGGCCGTAACCTCGTTCGTGGCCATGACTATCGTAACCGGCTCGACAGTGAACTCTCTTCCCTGCGTCTATCGAAAATGCTTGGCTTTCTCGGAATCGATAAAAGTGCCTATCTGCACCAGCAACAGGCAAGGGAGATCCGCACGCACATGGAGAAATGCGATGGTTGTGGCGACAAGCATCTCTGCGACGAGACGCTGTCATCGAAGAGCGTGAGCCCGGATGTCGACCTCGGTTTCTGCGTCAACAACGAGTCGCTTGAGAAGATTCGGGAAAACGCCTGACCAGGCTTTCGCGACCGGGGTGATCCCGCAATCAGTCGCTGATTGCTGACCTTGCGCGTGCAATCGCAGCGCGCACCTGTGCGGGTGCTGTGCCGCCGATATGGTCGCGGGCTGCTACCGACCCCTCGAGTGTCAGCACCTCGAAGACATCCTCCTGAATCCTGTCCGAGAACACCCGAAGCTCCTCGAGGGTGAGTTCCGGGAGGTCGCACGCTTTCTCGACGCAGAGTGCAACAGCCTTTCCAACGATTTCGTGGGCATCGCGGAACGGGATGCCGCGCACGACGAGGTAATCGGCGAGATCAGTTGCCGTGGCGAAGCCTTTCATGGCCGCAGCGCGCATGTTGTCGCGACGGCAACTGATCGCAGGGATCATATCGGCAAAGATTTTCAGCGAGCCGCGAATATTGTCAACCGTGTCGAACAGCGGCTCCTTGTCTTCCTGGTTGTCCTTGTTATAAGCCAGCGGCTGCGATTTCATCAGTGTCAGCAATGCCATGAGGTGGCCATAGATTCGGCCCGACTTGCCGCGGATCAGTTCCGGGACATCCGGGTTTTTCTTCTGCGGCATGATGCTCGAACCTGTGCAGAAGCTGTCAGAGAGTTCGATGAAACCGAACTGCGCGGACGACCAGATGATCAACTCTTCCGAGAAGCGCGAGAGGTGCATCATGAGGATGCTCGCGGCTGCGCAGAATTCGATGGCGAAGTCGCGGTCGGAGACAGCATCGAGCGAATTCCCGGCCGGTGCATCGAAACCCAGCAGTTCCGCTGTGAGATCGCGGTCGATCGGGTAGGTGGTGCCCGCAAGAGCGGCGGCTCCAAGAGGCATGATATTCATGCGGGCGCGGCAGTCGATGAAGCGACCGGTATCACGCTCCAGCATCTCGAACCAGGCCATCATGTGGTGGCCGAAGGTGATGGGCTGCGCTGTCTGCAGGTGTGTGAAGCCTGGCAGGATGGTATCGACCTCCTGCTCTGCAAGCGTCAGCAGCGCCTGCTGAAGGCGGCGAATCCCGTCGATGATGATATCAATCTCATCGCGCAGCCAGAGGCGGATATCAGTCGCGACCTGGTCGTTGCGCGAGCGACCGGTGTGCAGCTTCTTGCCGGCGTTACCGATCTGCCTGGTCAGCTCTGACTCGATGTTCATGTGCACATCCTCGAGCTCTGTTGACCAGGGGAAGTCGCCGGATGCGATGCGATCACGGATGGTTTCGAGACCGCCAATGATGGAGTCACGCTCTTCTTCTGTGAGGATGCCTTGTTTCGCGAGCATGGTCGCATGCGCGATCGACCCGGCGATATCCTGGGGCGCCAGTCGCTTGTCGAATTCCACGGAGGCCGTGAAGGCTTCCACGAAGGCGTCAGTCGGCTCGTTGAAGCGGCCGGCCCACAGTTTCTTGTCGCTCATCTTTTGTTAGCGGTCAGATCAAGGGAGATGAATTATACCAGTTCCATGACAGCGTCCATTTCGACTCCCGCTCCGCGCGGAAGCGACGCCACGCCGATGGCGGCGCGAGCGGGGTAGGGCTCGCTGAAATACTCGGACATGATGGTGTTGACGAGGGCGAAGTTGCCAAGGTCTGTCAGGAAGATGTTGAGCTTGGCAATGTCGGCAAGCGAGCCGCCTGCTGCCTGCGCGACCGCCTGCAGGTTATCGAATACCCGGCGGATTTGTGCGTCCATCTCGCCTTCGACCATCTCCATTGTCTCGGGGACGAGCGGGATCTGGCCGGAGAGATAGACAGTGGTACCGGTCTTGACCGCCTGGGAGTAGGTGCCGATTGCCCGGGGGGCCTTGTCGGTATTGATGATTTCTCTGCTCATTTTGGGTTTCCTGTCTGTTGAATCATGTTGCGTGCATAGTTGATGGCTTCCATCATGCTGCCTGCATCCGCGCGACCGGTACCCGCGAGGTCCAGTGCAGTACCGTGATCGACCGAGGTGCGGATGAGAGGTATCCCCAGGGTGATGTTGACGGCCCGGCCGAAGCCTTTGTGTTTGAGTACCGGTAACCCCTGGTCATGGTACATCGCAAGAACTGCATCGGCCTCGTCGAGATAACGTGGCGTGAAAAGCGTGTCGGCGGGCAGGGGGCCGATGCTGATGATGCCCTCTTCTCGCAGCGCTTCCAGTACGGGAGAGATGGTCGTGCTCTCCTCCATGCCGAGATGGCCTCCCTCGCCAGCATGCGGGTTGAGCCCGCAGACGAAGATGCGCGGTTCGCGAATGCCAAATTTTGTCTGCAGATCGTGGTGGAGGATGCGCATCACTTTCAGCAGCAGTTCCTTCGTAATGGCATCGGCGACGTCGCGTAATGGCAAGTGCGTGGTTGCAAGCGCAACGCGCAGCCCCGGGCAGGCAAGCATCATGACGGGGTGTCCCGCGGTCTTCTCCGCAAGGTATTCCGTATGGCCGGTAAAGGGAATTCCCGCATCGTTGATGACGCCCTTGTGGAGCGGTGCTGTCACCATTGCAGCGAAGTCTCCACTGCGGCAGCCGTCAATGGCGGCGTCGAGTATCGCCAGTACGTGCCGGCTGTTGCCGGGATCAAGGCGTCCTGCAGTAACAGGCTTTGAAGCGGTCACGGGCAGGAGATTCATCCTGTGTGCCCCGGACTCGAGTGGCGAAGCGGGATTATCAAGCAGGTTCAGGTGCAGCGGTAGCCCGAGTCTCTCTGCCCGGGCGGCCATCACGGCCGGATCACCGATGAAGACGAGTTCCTTGGCAGGAGACTGGACAGCCATGATGCAGAGATCCGGCCCGATGCCTGCCGGCTCGCCGCTGGTGACCGCGATGCGGTGACTCATCGGGCTCAGAAGTCGTAGTTTTCGTCGTAGAGGCGGTCTTCGACATAGGCCTGCTGGCGCAAGCGGCGGATCAGCAGGTCGAGGTTCTCCTCGATTTTACGCTGCTGGATTTCCTCGCGTGCAGCATTGCGCGTGGCAGTGTCGGCACTTTGGTGCTTGCGCCGGTCCTCAACCTGCACGATATGCCAGCCAAAGGAACTCTTGAAGGGCTTGCTGATCTGGCCGGGGGTGAGACGGCCCATTGCGCGTCGGAACTCCGGGCTTCCCTGGTCAGGGTCGAGCCAGCCGAGTTCGCCACCCTTGAGTGCAGAAGCTGTGTCATCGGAATAGGCGCGTGCGAGCGATGCGAAGTCTTCGCCGGCAAGAATGCGATCGCGATACTCGTTGAGCTTTGCCTGTGCAGTCGCATTGGAGAGCCGTTCACCCGGGCGTAGCAGGATATGCCGTGCTTTCGTCTGGGTAACCGTGCGTACCCCTCCTTTTTTGCCATAGAGTGCGAGATGGTTATCGATTTCCGACTCTGTGACCTGAACCAGGTTGCGCAACTGGCTCTGGTGGAAGTTGCGTTGCAGCAGTTGCTTGCGAATATCCTCGCGGAAACCCTCGTAGCTCTTGCCTTGCTGGGCCAGTACCTGCCTGAGGAAATCGACAGTGATATCGTTTTGCGAAGCGATCATCTGCACGGCCTCGTCGATTTCTTCGTCGCTCACCGTCACACCACTGTTGATGGCGGCGAGTTCATGTGCCTTGCTGGTGATGAGTTCATCCAGAACACTCTTTTCATGTGCCTCTCTCGACATCCCGGGCGGACGGGGTGAGGCGCGCAGTGCGCGATTGAACTCGGATCGCAGTATGACATCGTTTTCGACAACAGCGACGATTTCATCAATCGGTCTATCGGCCAGCACAGGCGCTGCCGTGACGAGAGTGAGTGTCAGGATCAGGAGCAGTTGTTTCATCATGTCTGAACCTCGCGCAAGCGGGTTTTCGTGGTCTGCGAATGAGTCAGCCGCCAAGTATACCCTGAATGGCACCGGGCGGCAGGGGCCACAGCATCCTGGCCGGGCGCCGCACTCCCGCTGTCTCTAGAAATAGTCGAAACCGTTGAATCCGTAGACATTACGTGACAGGAATGAGTTCATGTCGGATTTCCCCACGTTGCCAAGACCCTTGAGGACCAGCTGGAAATAGAAATTGGTGTCGTAGCCGTTGCCAGAGCTGTCGCGATTGCGTTGCGCGATTCCGCGGACGCTCCAGCAACAGGTGTCGTATTCGAGACCGCCGAGAAAATCGAGTGTGACGTCGTCTTCCAGTGAGTATTGCCAGCGGCCAATCGCCTTGAGCTGCTTGTTGATGGGAAAGCGGAAAGAGAGATCGGTGTACTCGGCAAACTGGCTGATGTCTTTCTTGTAGCCGACGCTCAGGAATCGGTCCGCCTCTGTATCATGGTAGCTGACACGGATCGCTCCCTTGTAAAGCCTGTCCTGTTCGAAGTCCCATTCAACGACGGATTCTGTCGACCAGATCTCGCTGAGCTGGGCATAGACTTCCGCAACGAAGGCGCCGTATTCACCTGTTTCCGGTGGCAATGGCTGGTTGGTATCCGGATCATCAAGCTGAACAAGACGATCCTCGAAGTAGAAGATTTGCCCGATGCTTGTTCGAAACCACTCCTTCTGGCTTCCGTCCTGCATGAAGCGGGAGGTGACTGCAAGCACCAGCTGGTTCGCATCGCCCACACGGTCGGCTCCCGTAAAACGGTTCTCGCGAAAAAGATTGGCAAAGGTGAAATCAGCCAGCTTGGTATCGAATTCGGGAATCTCGGACTGATCCTCATAGGGTGTGTAGAGATAGAAAAGGCGTGGCTCCAGTGTCTGGTATCCACTATTGCCAGACCACTCGATCCGCCGGTCGAAAAAGAG
>JASFPB010000139.1:0-6348 GCA_050116235.1 Chromatiales bacterium
GATCTTCGTGTTCTTTGTGGTGAAAATATCAAAGCCTAGGGCGGCGGGCGGCCGCGCAAGTCGCTGACCCGCATCCCCAGTAGAAAGAGCGTTCCAAAATAGACAGAACCCCCGCCCGCCACCAGCAGCGAGAGCATGCCGACTTTCCACCAGCCGCCAGCCGTCACCCAGCTCTCTGCCGAACCGGCGAACCAGAACAGCGCAGCCCCCATCACGGCCGAAGCAAGGAGCGTCTTGAACAACACGCTACGCCAGCCTGCAGGTGGCATGTAGACGCCCACCTTCCTGATCTGAGTAAAGAGCAACCCGGCGTTCACGACCGCCATGGCCGTCGTCGCAAGCGCCAGTCCGACGTGACCGAGTGGCTTGAAGAGCAACAGGCTGATGGCCACATTGACGAGAATCGCAATCACGGCGATGCGCACCGGTGTTTTCGTATCCTGTCGCGCATAGAAACCCGGCGCAAACACCTTGACCAGCAGGAACGGCAGCAGCCCGAACGCATAGGCCATGAGACTACGGCTGGACATATCGACATCATGAGCATCGAAGACCTCTGACTGGAAAAGCGTGCTGATCAGCGGTACGGCGAGCACGAAAAGCGCAACCGCGGCTGGCAGGCCGATCAGGACAGCCCATCGAACTCCCCAGTCGAGGAGTGCCGAAAATTCCTCCGCAGAGGCGGACTGGTAGGTACGCGACAGGTTCGGCAGCACAACAGTCGCGATGGCAGCGCCAAGGATACCGACCGGAAACTCCAGCAACCTGTCCGAGTAGTAGAGCCAGGAGATGCTGCCCTCGATGAGCAGGGAGGCGATGAGCGTGTTGAGCAAGAGCCCGATCTGTGTTGCCGAGGCACCGAAAACCGCCGGCCCCATGAGCCGCAGAACCTTGCGGACACCGGGGTCCTTGAGACTGGGCACGGGCTTTGGCAGCAGACGCAGCTGGTGCAAAAACGGCAGGTTGAAAGCCAGTTGCGCGACACCGGCGATAAAAACTCCCCAGGCGAGACCCATGACCGGCTGCTCGAAGAGCGGAGCCAGCCAGTATGCCGCGCCGATGAGACAGAGATTGAGCAATACCGGGGTGAACGCCGGCACGCCAAACCTGTCATGGGTATTGAGGATCGCACCGGCAAATGCGGTCAGCGAGATAAAGAAGAGATAGGGAAACGTCAAACGCAGCATCTCCCCGGCCAGTTCGGCATCACCCGTGTCGCCGAAATACCAGCCCGGCGCAAAGATTGCGATCAGCAGCGGGCCGGCAAAGACACCCAGCAGCGAGATCCCCAGAGTGGCAAGCCCGAGCACTCCGGCAATGTGGTTGATGAAGCTCCGGAGATCGGAAAAGGCGCGCGTCTCCCTGTACTCGCTGAGCACAGGAACGAAGGCAACCGCAAACGCACCCTCGGCGAAGATACGGCGAAAGAGGTTCGGCAGCTTGAAAGCGACAAAGAAGGCGTCGGTCGCCTCGCTGGCGCCGAAGAGCCGGGCAAAGACAAGGTCCCGGAGGAACCCCAGAACACGGGAAAGCGTTGTGAATCCGCCGACTTTCGCCAGTGACCTGACCAGCATGACCCTTCTGACCTTGCAACAAAAGCCTGTAGTATACAGAGTGATCATTTTCACCAGAAAAAGGATTGCCGATGCGGCCCATCGCACTGCTGCTCCTGGTCCTGCTCATCGCACCCGCCAGCCAGGCACTGGAGCTCGACAGGGTTATCAAGCCGGTCCTGATCGAGCTCGATACGGAACCACCCAGCTGGCTATTCGGGACAATCCATCTACCGGATCCGCGCGTAACCAGGCTGCACCCTGAAGCGGCGCAGGCTTTCGACCGGGCAGATGCTGTCTTTACAGAGGTGCCGATGGATTCGAAGAGCACCATGCAGATGGGACTGAAAAGCCTGCGCAGCGATGGCAGGACACTGCTCGACGTCCTCCCGGACTCGACCTGGAAACGGCTCGATGAGCAGCTCAGGCGCATTCACCCCATGCTGGGCGCGAAATTGCTTTTGCCGATGAAAACATGGGCTGTCTATGGAGGAATGCTGCTTTTCGAGTCCCGGATGCAATACCCGGAGGCCCGACCACTTGACTGGCAGCTCTACAACAAAGCGGTGGAGAGCGGCAAGAGCGTTGGGGGTCTCGAACAGATCGAGGAGCAGATCCGGATCTTCGAGCACTTCAGCGAGTCCGAACAGCAGCAGATGCTGCTGGCATTGCTTGACGAGATGGAAAGATTTGAACGCAGGAACGAAAACATCACCGAGTTTATGATCCAGTGGTACCTCAGCGGAGATTTCGGGCGCTTTGAGGAATTGCTGAAAACCATGCCCATGGCGGCAGAAGAGAATCTTCGCGAAGAGCTGGAACAGCGTCTCGTGTACGACAGAAACGCGCGGTTCGCAAAGCGAATTGCCGATATAATTCACGAAAATCCGGGAAAAAGCCTCTTTTTTGCCGTTGGAGCGGGACATCTCGGCGGTGAACGCAGCATCCAGGCCTGGCTCGAGCAGGAAGGCATCGGAACCAGGCCGTGAAATGCATCATCAGGCGTTTGACAAACGGGCTCTTTGCGGGCAAAATCTCGCCTCTTGATTTCCGGCCCTTCTGCAACGCTATCAGAAACAGTATGAACGGCCGTTACAGTTAACGAAATTTGATACAGATCCCGGGAGATATCCAGTGGCCAACTCAGCACAAGCTCGCAAGCGCGTCAGGCAGTCGGAAAAGGCTCGTCGACACAATGCTTCACGCCGCAGCATGATGCGCACATCTCTTAAAAAGGTTGCCTACGCAATCGAGAACGGCGACAAGGAAGCCGCTGCAGAGGCATACAAGGCGGCTGTCCCGGTCATCGACCGCATGGCGAACAAGGGCCTGATCCACGCTAACAAGGCTGCACGTCACAAGTCTCGCCTCAACGCACAAATCAAAGCGATGTAATCACGCCGGCTGCTGCCGGCCTGAGAGACAAGCATAAAAAAAGCCTGCCCGGATTACCCGGGCAGGCTTTTTTACTGGGCCAAAAGGATTATTCGCAGTCTTCCTCGCCTTCAGCTTTCTTTTTCTTATCGCCCGCGGCCTTCTCGCCTTCTGCAGCAGCCTCTTTCGTGGCCTCCTTGGCTTCCTCGGTTGCTGCCTCCGCGGCTTTCTCGGCGTCGCTATCGCTGGCAATGACAGGGAAGGTGAATGCCAGCATCATGGCCAGAAGAAGAATTCTAGTCATCGTGTACTCCTCGTATGTGGATACCGCCGCCACGCAAGGAGACGGTTAGGTTAAAATTAGTCGTCAACATCAATCATCTTAACCGAAACAGAACGCACGATGTCAAGCGCGCCACGGATCAGCCAGCTGATCGAAGACTGGTCACAACAGCTGGAAGACCACTCCCCTCCCCCGAAATCTTTCCTGGACCGGCTGGGAACAACGCTCTCCGGCAGTGAATTCGTCCTGCAGGTGCTGGAGACAAAACCACACCTTCTGACAGACTTCTACAGCGATGGCGCCCTCGACAAGACCCCGACAACGGCTGAATACGAGACCAGCTTGCGAGGCCTGTTAGCGGAGATCGAGAGCGAGGAAGAGCTGCATCGTGCCCTGCGGCAGTTCCGGCAAAAACAGATGATCAGGATTATCTGGCGGGATCTCTGCCGCACAGCAGAGCTTGACGAGACGCTCGAATCATTGACCTCGCTGGCAGATGTTTGTACGCAACAGGCGCTTGAATGGCTCCATGCCCATCTTGTTGAGAAGTTCGGAACCCCGCGCGATCGCGATGGCAACGCCCAGCAACTCATCGTTATCGGCATGGGCAAGCTTGGCGCACGTGAACTCAACCTCTCATCAGACATCGACCTGATATTTACCTTTCCCTCGAGTGGCGAAACCGATGGCCGGCGTGCGCTCTCCAACGAGCAGTTCTTTACACGCCTGTGTCAGAAACTCGTCCAGGCGCTCAATACGCGGACAGTCGACGGTTTCGTCTTCCGGGTGGATACACGGCTGCGCCCTTTTGGCGATTCCGGCCCGCTGGTTGCGAACATGGATTTCATGGAAGAGTACTACCAGTCTCAGGCTCGTGAATGGGAACGCTACGCCATGATCAAGGCACGCATCATTGCCGGTGACATGGCAGCCGGTGCTGAACTCATGGAGATGCTGCGGCCATTCGTCTACCGGCGCTATCTCGATTATGGCGCCATCGAGTCGCTACGCAGCATGAAGAGGGCCATTAGCGAAAGCCTCAGGAAGAAAGGAATGCGCGACAACATCAAGCTCGGCCCCGGCGGTATCCGCGAGATCGAGTTTATCGGTCAGGCATTCCAGCTCATCCGCGGCGGGCGCGACAGCGACCTCCAGATCCGGCCGATCCAGACCGTGCTGCAGCGGCTTGCCGAGAAACAGCTGATACCGCAACTCGCCAGCGACGAACTTGTCGCGGCCTACAGGTTTCTGAGATTGACAGAGAACCGCATCCAGGCCTGGCGTGATGAGCAAACCCACCTGTTGCCTGCAGACAACGATGGGCTCGAGCGCATCGCCATCACCATGGATTACAGCGATACCGAGACATGGGTCAGGGATCTCGCGCGTCACCGTACGCGCGTGCAACTCCATTTCGAGCAGCTCTTCGAGGAGAGCGAGGAAGAGAGGGAAGCACCTTCGACCCTGCAGCATCTCTGGGAGCATGCGGAGGATAACGCTGCAGAAATCCTGGAGAATACCGGCTACCGTGACATCGAGCGCAGCTGCGAGTTGCTGCAACGACTGCGTGACAGTCGTCCCCTGAAGTCGGCCGGTGAGCGCGGACGCCAGCTCCTCGACTGGCTCGTGCCACAATTGATCGAAGAGATCGCAGAGCACAGCGAGACACCGGAAGAGACGCTCGAGCGCATCATCTCACTGCTCGAAACCATCGCCGGTCGCACCGCCTATCTTTCGCTGCTGAGCGAGAATCCGCAGGCACGCCAGCAACTGATAACGCTCATCGATGCGAGCCCCTGGTTTCTGGACTGGATCCGTCGTCTGCCGATGCTGCTCGACACGCTGATCGATCCGCGCCAGCTCTTCGACCCGCTGGAGCGCCAGGATCTCGAGAGAGAACTCACGCATGAGCTTGCACAGGTCGAGGAAGATCTCGAACAGGAGATGGAAGTCTTGCGCCACTTTGTTGCCGCCAACCGCCTGCGCGTTGCAGCTGCCGATGTCACAGGCGTCATCCCGCTCATGATCGTCAGCGACTATCTCACGAACATTGCAACCGTCACACTCGATGCCACGCTGCGACTCGCCTGGCGCGACGTAACAGAACGCCATGGCGCACCGGCCGGCACCGATGCGGACAACATGGGCTTCGCCATCATCGGCTACGGCAAACTCGGCGGCATCGAGCTTGGCTACGGGTCGGATCTCGACCTCGTGTTTATTCATAACGCGCCACCCAACAGCATGACCGAGGGCAAGCGAAGTGTCGCAGCCGATGTTTTCTATGCCCGCCTCGCGCAGCGGATGATCCATATCCTCACAACTCGCACGCCATCCGGACAGCTCTACGAGGTCGACATGCGTCTGCGGCCAAATGGCAAGTCCGGCATGCTTGTAACACCGATCAAGGCCTTTCGCAGCTACCAGGAGAAGGATGCCTGGACCTGGGAACACCAGGCGCTGGTGAGGACGCGCGGCATCGCGGGGGATGCGCGGGTAATCGCAGAGTTCGAGGAGACCCGCAACGAGATCATCCAGCGCAAGCGCGATGCTGCAGAACTGGTTGATGAAGTGGTGACAATGCGCGAGAAGATGCGCGAAAACCTCGACAAGAGCAGCGACGAACTCTTCGACGTCAAACAGGGACATGGTGGCATCACGGATATCGAGTTCATGGTGCAATACCTGCTGCTGCGCTATTCCAGCGATCACCCGGGACTCTGCCACTACAGCGACAACATCCGGCAGCTCGAAGCACTCGAAGAGGCGCAGCTGCTCGACGAGCATCTTGCAGAGAGACTGGCTGGTATCTACCGTGTTCTGCGCGCAGCCCATCATCGCTATTCGCTGCAGGAGAAACCGGCCATCATTCCTGCAGACGAACTCGGTGAAGAGCGCCACATCGTGCGCGAGGCATGGG
This sequence comes from Chromatiales bacterium, assembly GCA_050116235.1. GTDB lineage: Bacteria > Pseudomonadota > Gammaproteobacteria > Chromatiales > Chromatiaceae > Sva-25. The sequence continues at coordinate 6,131 of JASFPB010000139.1, forward strand.
ATGCACTCATGCTTACACCCCTTTCATGACCGCAACAGCCTGACCCGGGATGCAGCATCGCCGCTTCATCTATCTCGCGCTTGTCCTGCTCGCTGCCGCCCTGCTGTACTGGCGCAGCCCGCAGGAGCCTTCTTCGGAGATGGCAACACTCTCCGGCAAGGCCATGGGCACGACTTACAGCATCAGCCTTCCCGCGCAGCATGCCGATGAGACACTGG
>JASFPB010000140.1:0-6274 GCA_050116235.1 Chromatiales bacterium
CTCTTGAGTCTCTCCCAGCTGGGACTCGATGTCACGCTCTTCACCAGTATTATCACGCTTGCAGCAGCGGCTCTCTTTGCCAGTGGAGCCCTGGCTTTCGGCATCGGTGCTGCCGATGCGGTACGCAATGTGCTCGCATCGCATTACGTGCGCAAAGCATTTCAGCCTGGACAACGGGTGCGCATCGAGGACCTCCAGGGGGAGATTCTGGAACTGACCCAGGTTGCTGTCCTGGTCGGTACAGAAGAGGGCGAGGCCTGGGTTCCTGCGAGACAGTTTCTCGACAAGGTCACACTGATCCTGGATGACGAGGAGGAGGGGCATGCTTGACGCGGTGACCAAAGGCTATATTGCGCTGCATCCTGAATCCGCGGCGAGGACACTTGCCCGGATCGACAGACATGATGCAGCCGAGGCTTTCGGAGCAATGCCTCGTCAACTGGCGGCCCAGGTACTGGGACACATGACACCGGCATCTGCTGCCGGCTGCCTGAAAGTGATGCCTGCTGCTATCTCTGGTGAAATCATCACCCGGACACCGCTTCCGGCAACTGTTGCGGCTCTGCGCCTTCTGGACGAGCAGAAGGTGAATGGTATCCTCAGGGAAATCCAGCGCCCCAAGGCCGCACGAATCAGATTGCGACTTCGCTTCTCTGAGTGGGTGGTTGGCGCATTCGTCGAGGATGATGTCCTTACCCTGTCGCCGAATCAGCGTGTCGGTGACGCCTTGCGATTGTTGCGTGGTAGCGGACAACGCAGCAGTCAGTCTATTGCCGTGATTGACGCGAGCAGGCGTCTTGTCGGGATGGTGGACCTCTGTGAACTCCTCAACAGATCAGACCGGCAAAGCATCAGAGAAGTGATGAAACCGGCCGTGCACGTACTCAACGCCCGTGCAGCCATCCAGACGGTCGCGGGCCACCCGGCCTGGATGAGTCACGACAGCCTTCCCGTGATTAACCGCAATGGCATTTTCCAGGGAGTACTCTATCGCTCGCGCGTGATGGAGGAAGAGGCCCATATCCTCAGCGAAATCGTTGAGCGCAACGAGCTGATTACCACGCGTACTGCGCTTGCCGATATCTTCTGGCTGGCTGTCGGTGCCCTCTTCATTGGATCGGAACGAACAGATGAACAGAGCGGGCAGGATAGCTGAATGAAGCAGAAGTTGACGAACGCCATTCACGCGCTTCAGCGTGACCTCGTGGAGGACCATCCTGACGATGCGGTTCGCTTGCTGGAACGACAGGCTCCGGAAGAGGTAGCCAGGATCCTTAGCCGTTTCTCCGCACAGGAAGCAATCCCGGTCTGGGAGCAGCTCTCTCCGGATGTCGGAATCCGTGCGCTGGAGGCGATGGAAACGACCAGGGCGATCCAGGTCTTGCGACACATCAATCCAACGCGTTCGGCGGCCATGCTTGCGATGCGCGACGAAAACACACGCGAAGAGTTTCTTTCCCTGCTTCCCGATTCCGAGGCGCAGGAGTTACGCACGATTCTCTCGTATCCCCCTGACAGCGCTGGCGCACTGATGGATCCGCGTGTGATGCTGCTCCGTCGGGATACGACAGTGCGCGAGGTACTTGTCCGTATCCGTGCCTCACGCCGGCGTGCGACACGCCGTCTGTTTGTAGTCGATGCGGACAATCTGCTCGAGGGACAGGTGGATATCCAGGATGTCGCCACAGCAAGTGCAACGACACGCCTTGAAGAGATACAGCGTCCTGTGCGCGCAGTCGTCAATGCTGTCGCGCCCCGTGAGGAGGTCGTCGAGATCATCGAGCACTACAAGCTCACTGACCTGCCGGTTGTTGATGCCGAAGGGCGCCTTGTCGGCGTGGTCAGATACCGAAACCTCATAGCTGCAGCTGAAAACGAAGCGACGGTCGCGATGCAGACCATGGTTGGTGTGAGCAAGGATGAGAAGGCGCTCTCCAATGTCTCCTTTGCCGTCCGCAAACGTCTTCCCTGGTTACAGATCAATCTCGTGACCGCATTCCTTGCCGCATCGGTTGTCGGGCTTTTCGAGAGCACGATCGCGAAGTACACCGCACTTGCTGTTCTGTTGCCCGTCGTGGCCGGTCAATCGGGTAACACGGGGGCTCAGGCACTTGCTGTCACCATGCGCGGCCTGGCTCTGAGGGAGATTCGTCTGCGGCAGTGGCCCCGCATCCTTTTCAAGGAAGCCTCCACTGCTTTCTGGAATGGCCTTGCGGTTGCTGCGACCACGGCACTTGGCGTTTGGGTCTGGAGCGCCTCTCCTGGACTGGCAGGCGTTATCGGAGTCTCGATGATTCTCTCGATGGTGATTGCAGGGATATCGGGAGCAGCTATCCCGCTGCTGTTGACCGCGGCGCGACAGGATCCTGCGCAGTCCTCATCCATCGTCCTGACCACGGTGACCGATGTGGCCGGTTTCTTCAGTTTCCTGGGAATAGCCTATCTTTTTGCAGACCTGCTCTGATACCGGGAATCACGGCTTTTCAGATGAACAAGAACCGGAAGGCCGAGACTGTGCTCACAAAAACGTATCAGTCGCTCTCTGGAACTCAACTTTATTTCCGGGTGGTTGCGGCCTAAGCAGGCAGATGCCCCACTTTCACCAGGATGATCGTCGGCTCGTTAACGAATGGGAAATGCTTGCTCATGTGCGGGCTGCGAATCCATGTGCCGGCAGGATAGTTGCCGTGCTCGTCTTTGAACTCGCCGCTGAGCACGAGTATCTCCTCGCCACCGAAGTGGGTGTGGGGCTGGAAACGTTCGCCTGCGGGCCACTTGACCAGAGCAACATGTTCACCGCGAAATTCGTGCAGTGGCATCACTTCGAGGCCCCCTTGTCCAGGCAGCCATCTGGTCGTCCGGGTATCGATACGCACACTTGAGCTGTCATGAGGATGAAATTGATCGAGCTTCACGAACAGCTCGCAGCCTTCACGACTGAAAGGGGAGTGGGCGGAGCCGGGCGGATTGCGGATATAGCTGCCGGGACCATAGTCGCCATGTTCATCGGAAAAGACGCCATCAAGGACCAGGATCTCTTCCCCGAGCGGGTGCGTATGACGCGAGAAACTCGAGCCTGCCTCGAAGCGCACGATACTGGTGGTGTGGCCGTGCTCCGCAGCCTCGCGTTCCAGCGGCTTGCGCCAGACCGTGCTGCTCGGACTGGCTATCCACTGCTGTTCAAAGGTCCTGATGACGACCTGCGTGGAAAAATCCATGTTCAGCCGGTCTTCCGGCGAGACAGTCGGGGCTGTGTTTGAGGTGTTCATCATTGCGTCAACCCGGGGATATCGTTCACCGGCCGGATCGTTCTGTTCCGTGCCGGCATCCTGTTCACTTGATCAGCAGATACTATCAGACGGCGCTTCGGGCATTTACCGACACTGAGGGCGGAAATCTCCGCTATTGTTCGTCAATGCTCCTGTTCGCCTCCTCTGTCTGGATATGTTTAACTGGATGAGGTGCCATGCCTGTGTTTCAATGGATCGAAACAACTGCCTGAAGTCCCCATGATCCGCTTTCGTTTTCTGGCCTTTGTGCTGTTTCTGTCGTTTCCGGTTGCAACCTCTGCTGGCCTGCGCGAAACGGACGTCCCTCTGGATGCGCCTCACCTGGAACTCAGGGACGGAGACGGCGAGGTGCACAGGCTCGAGAGTTACCGCGACAAGGTACTGGTCGTGAACTTCTGGGCGAGCTGGTGCACGCCCTGCGTGCGGGAGCTGCCAGGCCTCAACCGGCTCAGGAAGGAACTCGGCGACCAGCCGTTCGAGATACTCGGTGTGAATGTCGCCGAACCACCCAATCGCCTGACGCGTTTCTTCAAGCGGCAACCAATCGACTTTCCCGTTCTCTATGACCGGGAGAGCGAAGCTTTTTACGCATGGAATGTGAAGGGGCTGCCGACGAGCTTCGTCATCGACCGTGAGGGCAGGATCCGTTACCGGGTCAGGGGGGCGATCGAATGGGATGACGCAGAAACCACCGGCATCATCGAGAGCCTGCTCGGGAAGCCAGCCGAAGAAACATCACCATGAAAAACGGGCGGCTCGCGCCGCCCGTTCAATGCTGAAAGCAGCTTCTCCTACTTCTGCTTGTGACAGTTGCCGCAGCCGATTTCCGTTCCAACCGGTACGAAGGCTGTCGCGTTGCCGGCGGCACAATCAGGGAAGTCACCCTGGCTGTTCTTGCAATCGAGCACGCGATCTGCGGAGGTTGCCGAGAGTACGGTGCCTGTCAGGTCCGGGCCGTGGCAGCCCTTGCAGTTGGCATTCTTGCCACCGGTAAAGTTGCGATGCTGGTGGTTCCAGCGGTTGTCGCCGACCGGGTGCATGCCGTGCGGGCCGTCAAGGCTCAGCGGCATGCTGAGATTGCCGTCGGCACCGCGTTCATGGCAGACATCACACTCCTGGATCTTGCCGTCGTGCCCCTGCAGCTGGATCGCTGCGAGGTTGTCGTTTGCGACGAAGGGCCCCTCGCGTGGTGTTACCGGCCAGATCGCGTGCGTGCTGCCATGGCAGTTCTCGCACTTGACGCCGCCATGGCCCTGGCTCAGGCGATAGAGGGGATTATTTTCTGCGAAGCGTGAATCCGGTGCCTGGATCATGGTAGCGACCTGGCTCTCATCACCAGGGTGAGTGGTATTTTCGTAGGCCTGCAGCAGCCGGATGCCATCGTCTGCAACGAGGTCGGGGAAATCACCGGCAAGATTATTGACAGCGTCACCCGTGTGGCAGGACTGGCAGCCCGGTTCACTAGCCCATGAAACGCGCTTCGAAAGATCTTCCCCCCCGCTTCCATCGCCAACAAAGGGATGGGTCGGAAAGTTCTCCGTGAAGTCGTTGCCGACCTGCGCCATGTTGCCGTGGCAGTCCTGGCACACCATGCCGCCGTTGAACATGGCACCGCGCAGGCACTGGGTGTTCTTGCCCGGGTGGCAGGCGTAGCACGTATCTTCGAGAATGCCCTGCTCGAAGGCGTTGACCAGCGCGGGATCTTCTGCAGTAGCTACTCGTGATGGGTCGTTCGGCGCGGGCATCTCCGGAAAGAGATCGATGAACTCGCCGTGATGGCCATGCATGGCCCGTGACTGGCTGATGTGATGGCGTTGCTGGCGACCGCGCGGTCCCTGCTCGGGTTCGTCGACAGGACCGGCCTGTGCCAGGTCGAGTGCCGGCGAATAGTGGCACTGGGAGCACTGCACCGGTGTCTGGTTTGCGAGGCAGTTGGGACTTGTGGGATCGTATCCGTCTATCCCGCAAGTCGCAGCAGCCAGGGCCCCTGTAGCACCCCAGGCCTCGTACTTGTCCCAATGCTTGGCATCATGCAACCGCAGGATGTTGATCTTGGCCGCATTCTGTAGCTTGTTGAGAGCGCCATCTCCCGGCGCGGAGTTGGCGTACTGAACTGTAAAGGGGATGCTGGCCATATCCGCTGCGGCGCCATTGCTAACCTGCCCCAGTGTCGTCAATGCCGTGTCGTCAGAGGCCGCGTGACAGCTCTGACAGTCTGCCTCGGAGGCGACAGGTAACACGATATCGACCGATGCGAGGACGTTTGTATCATCGGTCGCATCACAGTGGCCTTCAATAGGACTATCGCAATCTTTACTGATCGCTTGCACGCGCATCAGCGGATAGGCGTTATCGTTGCCTGCGTCATCGATCGGGAGAATGGGGATACCGTCAGCCGCGAACCAGTTGGCATTGAAGACGGTATACCCAAAGGGAAAGTTGACGAAGAAGGGCAGGTCGACATCGAAGCGATCGAAGAACTGCGGGGTGTTTCCGGGCCCGGGCATGTGCTGCTGTGCGACCACGAGTTTAGGATCCTGCCCCGAGCCTTCTGCCGGAAAGAGCGCATGCAGATCGGGCACTGGCAGGCCGACGTCGTAGGAGATGGGCTCGAATAGATTCAGGATGCTCGGGCATCCATCAGGGAATTCGGTCGTATCGCAGAAACTGCTGAGATCGACCGGTGGATCGAGCAGGGCGCCAGCCAGTACACTGGGATAGAGCGGTGCATAGGCCAGGCCGCCGATGGTATTGGGATGTCCCAGAATTTGCTCGGTACCGGAAGGATCCCAGAAGTTGGTCTTGTCGAATCCCAAGAGGGTTCGATCGTTGGTGGTGTTGATCGATCCTGCACCAGCCGGGTCCAGATCGCTCGAGGTGGCCGAATAGACCACGTCGACATCGGCATTCGTCAGGATTTTCGGCAGCGTCTCGGGTGTATCCCCTGTTCCCCGTTCGATGACCTGGGCGTGACTGACATTGAA
>JASFPB010000141.1:0-6265 GCA_050116235.1 Chromatiales bacterium
TGCGAATCGAATGGCGACCCGCGTGCAGAGCTGCTGTTCATTGATGGTATCAAATGGATGCAGGAAGCAGGGCCGGGCTCGATCGACCTGATCATCGTCGACAGCACGGATCCGGTCGGGCCGGGTGAAGTGCTTTTCAGCGAGGCTTTCTACAGGGCCTGCAACAATGCCCTGCGGCCGGATGGTCTGATCGTGCAGCAGAGTGAATCTCCTCTACTGCACCGGGAATTGCTCGAACGCATTTACAGAGACATGGGCGCTGCGGGTTTTGCGAGCATCAGGACCCTGCAGTTTCCACAGCCTGTCTATCCGGGCGGATGGTGGTCTGCAACCATGGCAGCGAAAGCAGGCTCGTGGCCCGGGCCAAGGTACGCAGAGATGGCAAAGATAGAAGGCGTGCGCTATTTCAATCGTGCTATATTTGACGCCTCTTTCGCGCTTCCCGAGTTCATGATTGAAAAATGATTTTGCGCAAGGCGAAGAAAAAAACTACACTTTGTTTACAAGATTAACAAAATAGTTTAAACATCTTATTGAAATACCAGTGGTATTGCCTTAACCTGTAGAGGTGTTTACGGCCCTTGAACAGAAACCGGCTGCAGCCGGTCAGGGTCAGTAACTGGAAAACAAGAGTCAACAAGGAATAAAAACGACCAAGAATCCACGATAGTCATAAACAACAGGATTCACATGTCGTATTTCGGTCGGGGGGCCCGATGGCGTTATTTTCAAAAGCGCAACAGAAACTGCTAGGGATTGATATCAGCTCGACAGCCGTGAAGCTGATCGAGCTCAGTCGTTCCGAAAGCAAGGGGCGTCCAGAGTACAGGGTGGATGCCTTTGCATCCGGCAAGCTGCCACCCGACTCTGTCGATGCACGCAAAATCAAGGATACCGCAGCTGTCTCGGAGATCATCACCGAGGTCGTGAGCCGCAGCGGCTCCTCTGCCAAACAGGCTGCTGTCGCTGTCTCCGGTGCCGCGGTTATTTCCAGGGTGATCCAGCTTCCTGCCGGTCTCAGTGAACTGGAAATGGAATCCATGGTCGCGCTCGAGGCGGACAACTATATCCCGCAACGTATCGACGAGGTTCGCTACGATTTCGACGTGATCGGCGCCTCGCACATCAATCCCGACAATGTCGACGTACTGCTCGCGGCAGCACGAGGTGATGTTGTCGACGATCTCATCATGGTGCTCGAAAATGCAGGCTTGACCGCCCAGGTGGTCGATGCAGAGCAGTACGCTGTCGAGCATTGTTATCAGGAAATCATCCAGAATGATCCTGACGCAGGCAATGCCGTCAATGCGGCTGTTATCGATATCGGCGCGAACACCATGGATGTGCATGTCATCGTTGCCGGCAACATCAAGCATACGCGCGAGTACCATATCGGCGGACGCCAGCTCACCCAGGACATTCAAAACGCCTACAACCTCGAGCTGGAAGAGGCGGAAGTCAGGAAAATCAGCGGTGACCTGCCGAATGACTACCACGAATCCCTGCTTCAGCCGTTCGTCAAGCGCCTCGCACAGGATATCCGCGGCGCATTGCAGATTTACCAGGCCAGTGATGAAGGTGCCAACATCGAGCAGATCTATCTGACCGGGGGTTGTGCAAATCTCACTGGCATCTCGGATCTTGTTGAAAACCTGATCGGTATTCCGGTCAGGGTTTTTGACCCATTCGCATCCATGAAATTTGGCAAGAATGTTCACTTGAGCAAACTCAGGGAGCAGGCACCGGCATTCACGGTTGCCTGTGGTCTGGCATTGAGGAGGTTCGATTAATGGCAAGAATCAACCTCGTACCCTGGCGAGAGCAACGTCGCGCGCAACGCAAGAAGGACTTCATCACGTCCATCGGTGCCGCTGTCGTGGCGACACTCCTTGTCATGGGACTCTGGCACCTCTTCAACCAGAACATGATCGATAACCAGATCGACCGTAACAACCTGCTGCGCAAGGAGATCGCCCTGGTTGATGCCCAGCTCGCCGAAATCAAGCGTCTTGATGAGACCAAGCAGCGACTGCTCGCAAGAATGGAATTGATCCAGTCACTCCAGGAGAGCAGGCCCAGGGCAGTACGTCTCATGGATGATGTCGTCATCATGATGCCGGATGGCGTCGTGCTGACGAGTATCAAGCAATCCGGTACAACCATCAGCCTCGAGGGTAATGCGCAGTCGAATGCCCAGATCTCTGCACTCATGCGAAACATCGAGGAGCAGGCCGGTCTGGACAAGCCCAACCTCAGGCTGATCGAAAGCAGGGATACCGAAGGTTTGAACCGCTTCACTCTCATCATGAAGCAGGGTAAACCGGAAGCGGAACCAGAAGCGGAACCGGAGTCAGAGGCGGAAGAAAAATGACTTTGTCGGAACTCAATGATCTCGATTTTTCAAACCTTGGTGACTGGCCGATGCCGATCAAGGTTGGCGCCATCATTCTCATTTGTGGACTCATGCTCGGTGGCTGGTACTACTACCACATCCAGAACCAGCACACGACGCTCGAGAGATACGAGAAGGAAGAGGTCGGCCTGAAGGAAGAATTCGCGGAAAAACACAGCAAAGTCGTCAACCTCGAGGCGTACAGAAAGCAGCTCGCCGAAATGGAAGAGGCATTTGGTGTCATGCTGCGTCAGTTGCCTGACAAGAGCGAGATTGCCGACCTGCTTGTCGATGTTTCCCAGACAGGTCTCGGCTCCGGACTGGAATTCACGCTCTTCCAGCCGCTCGGCGAAACCCAGAAAGATTTCTATGTCGAACTTCCAATCAGCATGAAGGTCGTCGGCCTTTATCACCAGTTTGGCGAATTTATCAGTGGTCTCGCCGCCTTGCCACGGATCATCACGATCCACAATGTGCAGATCGGCGGTCAGAATCAGAGACGCGGGCGCGGACAGCAGAACACGCAAGGGAGCGGAATCCTGGAGATGTCGCTCACCGCAAAGACCTATCGTTATATTGGCGAGGGCGACAAGGAGGGCGGCTCATGAATCGTGCAGTAACGACTGTCATTTTACTGACAAGCGCCCTGCTGACCGGCTGTTTCGGTTCGGGAAATTCGGACCTGCGCCAGTTTATCGAGACGACGAAGGCGAGTGATGGGCTGCCCGTGGAGCCGGCTCCCGAGGTGCCTGTTGTCGAGGGATACACCTACATGGCAGGCAGGGAGGGCTTCAGAAGCCCCTTCGTCTTCGCCGAGGAAGAGCTGGAAGAAGAATTTACCGACACCGGCATTCGACCTGACATAACGCGACCCAAGGAGGAGCTCGAGGCATTCAGTCTGGATGCCCTGCGCATGGTCGGAACACTTTCCCAGGCTGGTGCAACCTTCGCCCTCATACAGGCCAAGGACGGAACCGTCCACAGGGTACGCCAGGGCAACTACATGGGAAGAAACTACGGTCGGATAACCGGCGTATTTCTCGATCGTATCGAACTGATCGAGATCGTGCCTGATCGCACGGGAAATTATGTCGAGCGGCAAGCCGCAATCGCACTAGAAGAGTAAACCTCGTTCGGGAAGACAGAGTGATTATTATGATGAGTCAGAAACCAAAACGATTTCGGGTGGTCCTTGCCGTCTCATTTGCCATGCTGGCGATCCTGTTCACGGGGCCAGCGGCTGCGGCACAGACATTGACTGAACTGAAGCACAGCGTCACCAGTGACGGCATGGTACGCATCGTCGCAACGGCGTCGGAAGCATTCAATACACCGCCCGCGAGCTTCTCGATCGATTCTCCCGCGAGAATTGTCATCGATATCGCCGGCAGCAGCGGCCTGGATAAGAAAAAATACGAGATTGGCGAGAAGGGCGTTCGCAGTGTCAGCGTTGTCGAGGGGAACGGACGCACACGCCTCGTCGCCCAGCTCGACAGTCGCCAGCAATACAATGTCACGACCTCCGCCAACAGCCTGGTCCTTGAAATCGGTGCGCCGGGAACAGCAGCCCAGGCGCAGGCAGCCGCGCCTGTCGCAGGCGAGGGTTCCGAGCTCATGGCAGACGCCGGGCCTGCAGCCGGACGGCTCTCACTCAACTTCCAGGACATCGAGGTGCGCTCCGTCCTCCAGCTGCTGGCCGATTTCACCGGCCTCAACATGGTCGTCAGTGACGCTGTCGGGGGCAACATCACCCTGCGTCTCAAGGACGTTTACTGGGAAGAGGCCCTCGATATCATTCTGCAGACCAAGGGGCTGAGCAAGCGGCAGCGAGGCAATATCATCATGGTGGCGCCGAGCGAGGAGGTCGCCAGGATGGAACAGCTCGAAGCACAGGCGGCGATCGCGATGGAAGAGCTCGAGCCACTCAAAACCTCGCTGGTTCGTATCAAGTACGCGCGCGCCGAGGAGCTGGCCGCACTCATCAAGTCGGATGCCAACAGGCTGATGTCGACGCGGGGCAATGTGACCGTCGATGAGCGCACCAACACGCTCCTGATCCATGACACGGAATCGAGCATCAAGAACATCCGCTCGCTCGTCGCCAGTCTCGACCGGCCTGTCAAGCAGGTCATGGTCGAAAGCCGCATCGTCATCGCCAGTGACGACTTTGCACGCGATCTTGGTGTCCGCTTCGGTTTCAGCGGCACCGACACCATCAATGCCAGTGATGGCACCTATATCACTGTCGGCGGCGGCAAACCGGGACTCTATCCAAACGATGGCAATGCAATTCCGCCCAATTACGGTATCACCGGTGGTGGTGCAGTAGACACCAGCGGCCAGAACTTCATGGTCAACCTGCCATCGCTGCTCGGCGGTGACTTCGGTTCGGCGTTCGGTCTCATGATCGGCAAGGTCGGCCGCGGCATGCTGCAGCTCGAACTCTCTGCCATGCAGATCGAGGGCAAGGGCGAGATCGTCTCCACACCGCGCGTCATCACCACAGACCAGCAGGAAGCCGTCATCAAGCAGGGTGTCGAGATTCCCTACGAAGAGGCAACCTCGAGTGGTGCAACCAACGTCACTTTCCAGGAAGCTGTGTTGCAGCTCGCTGTCACGCCACAGATTACACCGGACAACAAGGTCATCATGGACCTTAATGTGACGAAGGATAACCCTGACTTCTCCCGGGAGGTCAGAGGTGTTCCGCCGATCGATACCCGTTCGGTGGAAACCACGGTCCGCGTAGACGATGGCGAGACTGTTGTGCTCGGCGGTATCTTCGAGTCTGAAAAGACCGAGAGCCAGGACAAGACGCCGGTACTCGGGGACCTTCCCGCCATTGGCAGGCTCTTCCGCCGTGATGTCAATCAGGAAACAAAGCGTGAGCTGCTGCTCTTCGTGACACCCAACATTCTCAATAACTGATCACTGCGCAAGGGCGTGGCCATGCAGAGATGCATGGCCACGCTTGCATTTGCGCCCCGTCAGCCTGAAGCCATGAGGCTACTGGCCCGGCCGGATCAGGACGAGCAAGTAAATTCCGGAAAATAAATGCGGGCCTGATGCAGTCGGGCCCTGTATCATTTGCAGGTTATGAAAATACCGAGCAAGATTTTTCTCATCGGTCCCATGGGGGCCGGCAAAAGCACCATCGGAAAACAGCTGGCATCGACGCTGAAACTCACCTTCGAGGACACGGATAACGAGATACAGCGCCGAACCGGCGTCGATATCCCGACTATCTTCGAGTTCGAGGGCGAGGAGGGCTTCCGCAAGCGGGAGGCTGCCGTGATCGATGAGCTGACGCAACCCGATCACCGGGTCATCGCGACAGGCGGTGGTGCCGTCCTCTTGCCCGAAAACAGGCGCAACCTGGCGGCCCGGGGCTATGTCATCTATCTGCACTGCTCGATCGACCAGCAGTACGAACGCACGGCCAAGGACAAGGGGCGTCCTCTGCTCGACACCGATAACCCGAAAGAGAAGCTTGAACAGCTCATGGAAGAACGGCTCCCGCTCTACAGGGAAACAGCTGATCTCGAGGTGACGACGGAACAGCGTGGCGCCGCCAGCGTGGTGAAGGAGATCATCAGCAAGATCGAGGAACTATGACCGGTGCGGCTGCCTTGAGAAAGCTGACGGTCGACCTCGGAGAGCGCAGCTATCCCATCATTATCGGTCCCGGTGCGCTGCGTGACAGCGCAAATTTCACACCCTGGATTCGTTCCCGCCAGCTGCTCATTGTCACGAACGAAACCGTCGGCCCGCTCTACCTCGAGACACTCAGGGAGACGCTCGAGCCGCACTACCGGATAGCGACAGTGACACTGCCGGATGGCGAGGAATACAAGAACCTCGACGTGCTCAACC
>JASFPB010000142.1:0-6264 GCA_050116235.1 Chromatiales bacterium
TGCTCGAGGTGGAGGCCGAGGAGCAGACGCAGGGAGTGCATGCAAGTATCGAGGTGAAGCCCTCCTATGGCCTCTCTGACAGCGAAGTTGCGGATATGCTGCGCTCTTCGGTCGAGCATGCGCGGGATGACATGGAAGCACGCAAGTTGCGGGAACAGCAGGTCGAGGGTGATCGTGTGATCGAGGCGCTGGTTGCAGCGCTTGAAGCAGATGGAGACGAACTGTTGAATCCGGAGGAGCGAGACAGTATCGATACTGAACTTGCAAAGCTCCGGGAACTGGTTGCGGGTACGGATGCAACTGCGATCGAGCAAGGCATCAAGGCACTCGAAACAGCGTGCGAATTTTACGTGGAGCGCCGTATGAATTCGAACATCCGCAAGGCGATGGCGGGCCACTCAGTCAACGAATTTGAACAGGAGGCGGAGTAATGCCGCAGTTGATCTTTCTTCCCCACGAAGAGCTCTGCCCAGAGGGCAAGGTGATCGAGGCCGAGCCGGGCACGACCATCTGTGACGCGGCCCTGGCCAATGGTATCGAGATCGAGCACGCTTGCGAGAAATCCTGTGCCTGCACGACCTGCCATGTGATCGTGCGCGAGGGGTTCGATTCTCTCAACGAGGCCGATGACGTCGAGGAGGATATGCTCGACAAGGCATGGGGACTCGAGCCCGAATCCCGGCTGAGTTGCCAGGCCGTGGTTGACGAGGATGACCTGGTTATCGAGATCCCGAAATACACCATCAATATGGTTTCGGAACACCACTGAGGAGAGAGAGCATGTCGCTGAACTGGACAGACACGATCGATATCGCCATCGAACTGGATGATGCGCATCCTGATGTCGATCCCAGGTATGTAAACTTCGTTGACCTCATGGGCTGGGTTATGGAATTGCCCGGCTTCGAGGGCGAGAAAGAGCATTGTGGCGAGAAGATCCTCGAGGCGATCCAGATGGCCTGGATCGAGGAACGCGAATGATGCGACCCGTCACGCTGCTCCTGCTGTCGACCACCGTGCTGGCGGGATGCAAGAGCATGGACGTGCAACAGCCTGATCCGTTGCCGGCGGGCTGGGCCCAGTGTCCCGCAGAGCGTCCGCAAATCTGTACCCGTATCTACCGTCCTGTCTGTGCCTGGCAGCCTGGAAGCGGGGGGTGGAAGACCTATCCCAGCGATTGCACGGCTTGCGCAGACCAGGCTGTTGCGGGGCACGTCCCGGGCAAGTGCGACTGAGCAGGGGGGGTACAACCTTTCCCGGTTCTTTCTGCAAGGGGCGGTTCTAGCCCGCGTACCTGTTCTGCAGTCTGCCGATACCCTCGATAACAATCTCGATCGTCTGGCCGGGCAGCATGTCGCTTGCCCCCAGCGAAGTTCCGCAGGCGATCACATCGCCCGGCAGCAGAAGGACCTCGCGCGAGATCATGCTGACGATCTCCCGCGGATCGAAAATCATGTCCGAGACAGGATAGTCCTGTTTCACCTCGCCATCGAGAATCCCCTGGACCCTGAGCTCGTCAGGGTCGATGCCCGTCGTGATGACAGGACCAATCGGGCCGAAACTGCGATAGCTTTTCGCGCGGCACCAGTGCGTGAATCCCTCTTCCTCGAACAGGGTCTCCGGGGCTGTCACATCATTGACGCAGGTATAGCCGAAAATATAGTCATCGACTTTGTTCACCGGGACATCGAAGCACTCCTTGCCGATGACTACGCCGAGTTCCGCCTCGAATTTCACCTTGCCCTTGAAGGAGGGCGGGCGCGTGATCTCCTTGCCATCGGCGATGACGCAGGTTGGCAACTTCACAAACCAGAGGGGGAATTTCGGTGTGAAATTGTTTTCTGCAATGCGCCGCTGCTCGAGATTGTTCCAGAGGCCGAGAAACTGTCGCGGCTCCACCGGGGGGAGAAGCGTTGCTGATGCCAGTGGGATGGTTTCTCCAGTCACCTCCGGCGAAGTGAACATCTCTCCGCTGCAGAGCTGAATTGTGTCCCCTTCGAGAAGGCCGAAGCGGGGTTGCTGATCATGGGTGATGCGTATCCATCTGGACATGGTGGCTCCTTGTTGTCTTCCAGGCTATCTGTTTGTGGATGATAAACCTGTTTGCCCCCGGCTTGCTGCAATAAAAAACGGAGGCCATGGCCTCCGTCGTTTCTCCGGCCGGGGAGTGCTGTTTCAGTTGCTGGCCTCTGATTCCTTGTCACGCTCGATGAGTGCGTAGGCAGAGTGGTTGTGAATCGACTCGAAGTTCTCAGCCTCCACGGTGTAAGCCGTGATACGGTCATCATCGTTGAGCCTTCCGGCAACGTCGCGCACCATGTCCTCGACGAACTTCGGGTTGTTGTAGGCCCTCTCTGTAACGAATTTCTCGTCGGGGCGTTTAAGCAGGCCATAGAGTTCGCTGGAAGCCTCCTGCTCGACGAGATCGATAATGTCCTCAATCCAGACAAAGTCCTGTGCGCGAACAGTGACAGTGACATGCGAGCGCTGGTTGTGTGCTCCGTAGTCTGAGATCTTCTTGGAACAGGGGCAGAGGCTGGTCACGGGGACGATGACACGTGTGAACATCTCCGCCTTGCCATCGCGAATCTCGCCGATCAGCGTGACCTCGTAATCCATGAGACTCTCGACGCCGGTTACCGGGGCGCGCTTGTTGACGAAAAAGGGGAACGACATCTCGATGTGGCCGACTTCCGACTCCAGCAACTCGGCCATTTCGGCAAGCATGTCCTTGAAGGAGGAGACGGTGATCTCGCGCTCATGGTTGTTCAGAATCGCTACAAAGCGCGACATGTGCGTGCCCTTGAAGTTGTGGGGCAGGTAGACGTACATGTTGAAAGTTGCAACCGTGTTTTGCTCACCCTCGCTGCGGTCACGCACGCGCACCGGATGGCGGATATCCTTGATACCAACCTTGTTGATGGCGATCTGGCGTGTGTCCGCTCTGCCCTGAACGTCCTCGATTTCACCGGACGGGCAGGTTTCTGCAACTTTGATCACTGTACTCATGTCACTCGAACAGGCGTATGGCCTGCAGACTCTTCTGGGACCGGTAATTCTAACCCGAATCCCGTCTTGTGTCAGTTCAGATAGGTTGCAGCACCCGTGAAATTCCTGCGCCAGTAGTGATCAGTGATGCGGCTCGTGCTGACACGTTTTCCGGAACTTGGCGCATGCACGAAACGGGTTGAATCGATCATGATGCCGACATGATTGGTGGTTACGCCGGTATTGAAGAAGACCAGGTCGCCGGGCTGGAGTCGGGAGCGGGATACGCGCCGGGCGCTCTTTTTCTGGTCAGAGGTGACACGCGGAACGTCAATACCCGCTTTTGTGTGTGTGTAATAGACCAGGCCGCTGCAGTCAAAGCCGCCGGGGCCAGTACCGCCATAGCGGTAGGGAGTACCAACCTGTGCAAGCGCATTGGTGACGATTTCGAGACGCTGGCCGCTGACATCGCGGCTGCCCCCGCAGGCACTCAGCATCAGCAGGAGCAGTGTTGCGACCAGCAGTTTAAGCGGAAACGCGGATCTGTACATGGAATCCTCCTCGGCAGAGACCTGTTTCGCAAAAGCGATTCAAGCCTGGTATCCAGGAGAATATTGACACAAAACAATGCGAAGTCAAGCGGTTACAGCATAAAGCTGTTTTCGACATTAATTAACGCGATTGAGGACCATGTTTGTGATCGTGCGCAAGGGGGTGGCGGCATCGCCCATCTCTGCGATGCTCGCCAGAGCCTCGGTACAGAGTTGACGGGCTCTCTCGCGCGACTCTGTGAGGCCGAGCAGGCTCGGATAGGTCGGCTTGTCCTGTGCGGCATCCTTGCCCTGGGTTTTTCCAAGTGTCTCGGTATCGCTGGTGACGTCGAGAATGTCATCGACGACCTGGAAGGCCAGGCCGATATTCTTTGCATAGTGGTCGAGGATGGCGATCTTCTCTTCGTCATCGCTTGCAGTGATGGCGCCGAGCAAGACGCTGGCACGGATCAGTGCACCTGTTTTCAGTATGTGCAGGTTCTCGAGTTCCACGACGGTCAGCGATTCGCCCGTTGAAACCAGGTCGATGGCCTGGCCGCCCGCCATGCCATGTGACCCGGAAGCATTCGCCAGTGCGCTGAGCATGCGCACTTTCCGGTTATCACCTGCATTGCTCCTGCCCAGTGTCTCGAAAGCGAGGGACTGGAGGGCATCACCCGCGAGGATCGCCATCGCTTCACCAAATTTCACATGGCAGGTGGGGCGGCCACGGCGCAGGTCGTCATCATCCATTGCCGGGAGATCGTCGTGAATCAGGGAGTAGACGTGGATGTATTCGAGCGCGCACGCCTGGTGATCCAGGTCATCGGGAGACGCGCCGAGCGCATGGCCAGCTGCATAGACAAGCAGCGGCCTGATGCGCTTGCCGGGGGACATTACGGCGTAATGCATCGCCTGGTGCAACTCGATTGGCAGTCGATCGATCGCAGGCAGGTTATCGACCAGCTTCTGTTCGATCCTTTTCTGGCAATCGTTGAGGAAGGGATTGTCGCTAGTCACCCTGGAAAGGCTCCAGTTCCGCTTCGCTGGAATTGGCCGAAAGAATTTCGATTTTCTGTTCCGCCGCTTTCAATGCCTGCTGACAGAGGCGTGTCAGGGCGACACCGCGTTCGAAGGATGCGAGTGACTCTTCCAGGCTGAGTTCGCCTTTCTCCATGGTTTCGACAAGGCTTTCGAGTTCGCTCAATGCGTCCTCGAATGGGATTTCTTCCTGTACGGCTTTTTTGACCACCCGTTATGCTCCGACTGATTTGCTGCGTCTCTTGTCACCAGTGTATATTCCGCCAATGTTACATGAAATCCCGTTCCGTATGATGATGAAAATCCCCCTCTTGCTCCTGCTTTCTCTGCTGCTTGCCGGCAATGCCACTGCACGTGGCGAGTTAGAGGAACTGGAAGCAGCCATCGATCAGGATGAGTTCGGGTACGACGAGAGCGCGGATGAACCATGGAAAGAGCAGGTGTCGCAGATCCCGCCCGTGTCGCTGGATGCGCTGATGCAGATGCAAATCGATCATGGTCCGGAAGGCGTGGTCTTCTACCTCGACCGCAAGAGCATCGCGATGAACGAGAAAGACAGGATCACCCGCTACTGGCTCGTGGCGAAAAGCAATGGCAATATCGTTGACATCAATTTCGAGGCGCTGCGATGTTCGAATCGTCAGTACAAGCAGCTTGCCTACTCCACCCCGGCAAAATCCGGCGAAATCCGCATGATCGAGAATCCCCGATGGCGCAGGATTCGTGGCCGCAGCATGCGCGACTATCATGCGGAGATTGCCGATACCTACATCTGTGCAGGCTCGACGCCGAAAACATACGAGGGTGTCATCGCATCACTGAAGGGAAACTACGACTCCTACAATCCCTATTCCGAATACAACGATCTCTGAATATCCCTACCAGCCATCCATGAGTAATTACGACTCTTCCGCTATCGAGGTACTGAGCGGCCTCGAGCCGGTGCGCAAGCGCCCGGGCATGTACACGGACACGACTCGCCCGAATCACCTGGCGCAGGAAGTCATCGACAACAGTGTTGACGAGGCCATTGCCGGGCACGCCAGGCTCATCGAGGTCACGCTCCTGAAGGACCAGTCGCTGCAGGTGCGCGATGACGGTCGCGGTATGCCGGTTGATTTACATCCGGAGGAGGGGATTCCCGGCGTGGAGGTCATCCTGACCAAGCTTCATGCCGGGGGCAAGTTCTCCAACAAGAACTACCAGTTTTCCGGTGGTCTGCATGGTGTCGGTGTCTCCGTGGTCAATGCACTCTCGCAGCATCTCGAGGTCTGGGTCCGGCGCGATGGCAAGGAGTACAACATCGCCTTTGCCAATGGTGAGAAGCGCAGCGATCTGGAGGTCGTCGGAGAGGTCGGCAAGCGCAATACCGGAACGACCGTCAGATTCTGGCCGGACCCTGCTTTTTTCGATTCGGCAAAATTCTCCGTCAAACAGCTCGAGCATGTATTGCGTGCCAAGGCGGTTCTCTGCCCGGGTCTGCGGGTCGTTTTCAAGGACGAGAAGAGTGGCGAGAAAAAGGAGTGGTGTTACGAGGATGGCCTGCGTGATTACCTGCTCGACGAATTACAGGGCAGTAAGGTCTTGCCCGACGATCCCTTTATCGGCTCAATGGCCGGCAACGAAGAGGCTGCGGACTGGGCTGTCGTCTGGCTCACGGAAGGCGGCGATGCGGTGACCGAGAGTTACGTCAATCTCATCCCGA
>JASFPB010000143.1:0-6256 GCA_050116235.1 Chromatiales bacterium
GGCGATGCGTGATTTTCTCCATTCCGAATATGCAGATCCCCTCGTTATGGGCAACCTGGAAAAATAAAGGATCGCCATGAAAATCGTCTCATTCAACATTAATGGCCTGCGTGCGAGGCCTCATCAACTCGAAGCTATCCGGGATACGCTTGATCCCGATGTCATCGGTCTGCAGGAGACCAAGGTACAGGATCCGGATTTTCCTCTGGAGATGATCCGGGATCTCGGCTATCACGCCGAGTTCCACGGGCAGAAGGCCCATTACGGGGTTGCGCTGCTCTCGAAAAAACCGCCGCTCGAGGTCATGAAAGGTTACGCGACTGATAATGATGACTCCCAGCGCCGTCTCATCACGGGTACATACGAGACTGCCTCCGGTCAGCAGATAACGGTCGTGAACGGTTACTTTCCGCAGGGAGAGAGCAGGGATCACGAAACCAAGTTTCCCTGCAAGCGGCAGTTTTACGCGGACCTGCTCATTCATCTCGACAGCTTGCGGAATGCGGAAAACATCACTGTCATCGGCGACATGAACATCGCACCGACAGATCTCGATATCGGTATCGGGCAGGACAATGCGAAGCGCTGGCTCAGGACAGGCAAGTGCAGCTTCCTGCCGGAAGAGCGCGAGTGGATGCAGAAGCTTCTCGACTGGGGATTGAGTGACACATTCCGTGAGGCCAACCCGGATACAAACGATCTCTTCAGCTGGTTCGATTACCGCAGCAGGGGATTCGAGCGCGACCCCAGGCGTGGACTGCGCATCGACCTCATACTCGCGACGAAAGCGCTTGAGAAAAATCTCAGGGCGACAGGCATCGACTACGGCATCCGCAGCATGGAAAAGCCCTCGGACCACTGCCCGGTCTGGACGGAGTTTGCGCTCTAGCCGGCTGTTGCTCTTCTGTCCCGGAAGAGTTTTTGCATGCATTGCATCCGTTATTGACAGGGAGTACTTTCTCCCTTGTCAGACCAGTAATCCGGAGAGCCGAACATGTCCAGTTGCCCGAGACAAAGCCGGTGTGTGCCCGGTATCCCCCTGTTGTTGCTTCTGCTGTTGTTTGCATTTCCTGCAATTTCCCTCGCGTCCGGAAAGACGGACGAGGCATCTCTCTGGAAGGCGCTGCAGAAACCTGACCACTTCGCCATGCTGCGCCATGCGCTGGCTCCGGGGACCGGTGACCCTGCGGACTTCATGCTCGGCCACTGTTCGACGCAACGCAACCTCTCGGAAGCAGGACGCAGTCAGGCGAGGCGTATCGGTGAGCGATTCCGTGCGAACGGCATCGAGCAGGCGGATGTTTACACGAGCCAGTGGTGCCGTTGCCGCGATACCGCAGAGCTGCTCGGGCTTGGCCCCGTCAAGGAGTTGCCCGCCCTGAACTCCTTTTTCCGCAACTTCGAACGCGAAACGAGGCAGACAGCTGAACTCGCAGCTTGGCTGGAGAAACGTGAACCGGAGAGGCCTCTGGTGCTCGTCACGCACCAGGTCAATATCACGGCTATGACCGGTGTTTTTCCTGATTCCGGCGAACTCGTGATCGTTCGGCGCGACCGGGACGGCAGCTTTTCGGTGGCAGGCACCATCAATACCGATTGACTGGTGCGTGATGCTTGTGAAAATCATCAGCGGTGGACAGACCGGGGCGGACAGGGCGGCTCTCGATGCAGCACTGGAAGCCGGTTTCCCGACAGGCGGTTATTGCCCGTCGGGTCGCAGAGCCGAGGATGGTTTGATCGACAGGCTTTATCCGCTGGAGGAGATCGATGGCGGCTATGCGGACCGGACGCTGAAGAATGTGCGTGCTGCTGATGCGACAGTCGCATTTCATGCGGGCGGTCTGAGTGGAGGCACGCTGCAGACAGTGAGATTCTGTCGGGAGGAGCAGAAGCCCTGGCTCGAGATCGATCTCGCGCAGCTTGATAATGCTGCATCCATCCGGGCGCTGGCGGATTTCGTGCGTGCGAGGGATGTGGGGCTGCTCAATGTGGCCGGTCCGCGTGCAAGCGGGTCGCCGGAAATCTATTCCAGGGTCAGGGACGTGATTGCCGGGCTCATCGCTCTTGTGCAGGGAGAAGGGCGGTAATACGGGTCGCAGCTGAAGGCGCTGTTTCGGTCTGCGGCGAGCACGGAGGAGACAGGGTCTCCCAAACAAAAATGCTTATAAGAGAAATTAAGTAAACATTATAAATATATGAAAAATCATGTAATAGTATTCCTTTTTACTGCGCTTTTTCTGCTCACATCCTGCGCGGGACAGACGGCCCTGACGCAAGCAGAGAGGAGTCGGCAGCAGGCTGCTGACTATGCCGTTGCCACCATCCTTTTCGAGAACGAGCTCGGTGGCAATGCCTCCTATAATGTGCACAGTGACGCCTCGGTGGTCATTCTGTTTGACGAGAGCGTCTCGTTCAGCGATTACACCCGCGTCGTCGGCCAGATGCGTTCAGAACCCGACATCAGCGCTGTCCGTGCCGAACAGGCCGGCAGGGAGGTCTGCCCGCTCAGGCCACCCGTCAATTGAAGAGGGAGACAGGAATGAAGATCGGCATACCGGCAGAAATCAAGAGTGATGAGTATCGCGTGGCCATGCGTCCGGTTGGCGTGCAGCTGCTGGTCTCGGACGGGCACGAGGTCATCGTTCAGGCTGGAGCCGGGATTGGCAGTGGCTATGAAGACAGCGATTATGCTGATGCAGGAGCTGTCATCGTCGATGGTGCCGATGCCGTTTACGGCAGTGCAGAACTTGTCGTCAAGGTGAAGGAGCCTCTCGATGAGGAGATCGAGAAACTCCGGGCTGGGCAGATCCTCTTCTGTTATTTCCATTTTGCGAGTTCACGTTCACTCACGGAGGGATGTCTCCAAAAGAGAATTTCCGCCGTCGCCTACGAGACCCTCGTTGATGATCACGGCAGATTGCCGTTACTGACACCCATGAGCGAGGTTGCAGGGAAAATGGCAATACAGCAGGCAGCCAAGTTCCTCGAGAAACCCATGAATGGGAGTGGCATCCTGCTGGGTGGTGTTACTGGCGTGGCGACGGCCGACGTCCTTGTTCTCGGTGGAGGGACAGTTGGCACCAACGCGGCGCGAGTCGCTGCCGGACTGCGTGCCAACGTGGTCATCATGGATATTAATCTGGATCGTCTGCGTTACCTCGACGAGATCATGCCGGATAACGTCACGACCGTTTACTGTGATCCGCACGCAGTCGAGCGCTATGTCCTGGAGGCGGATGTCGTGGTCGGTGCAATCCTTGTTCCCGGGAGTCGCGCTGACCAATTAATCAACAGGCAGTTGCTGAAGCGCATGAAAAACGGTTCTGTGCTCGTGGACGTCTGTATCGACCAGGGAGGATGCAGCGAGACCAGCAGGCCGACAACGCATCATGATCCGGTCTATGTCGAAGAAGGCGTGGTGCACTATTGCGTCGCCAACATGCCGGGAGCGGTCAGTCGCACGAGCACCCAGGCACTCTGTAATGCAACACTACCCTACACGCGCGAGATCGCGAACCTTGGTCTGGATGCCTTCATCGCCGTCAGCGAAGGTCGGAAATCGGCGCTGAACATGCGCGACGGTAAAATATTGCACCCGGGTGTCGAGGAGACCTTTCCCGATCTCTGAATTTCAGTTGATCGAGCGCATTCCCGATCTTCACGAGTCGCTCATAATGGGAGAGGGATAACAACAGGCAGAAATAACGTGGCCGAGCATACCAGCAAGTACCGATTGACAGGCAACCAGCTCTATCGCGCCTGTGACACGTCGCAGTTCAGATTCGAAACGACAGCGGATCTGGAAGCGCTTGGCACTGCTGTTGGTCAGGAACGTGCGCTCGATGCCATTGCATTCGGCGTCGATATGGCGCATGACGGATTCAATCTCTATGTCATGGGTTCAACCGGCCTCGGACGCCACACGTTCGTGCGCGAGGCCCTCGAGGAACGTGCCGGACTGGCTCCGCCACCATTCGACTGGTGCTATGTTGCCAACTATCAGCAGCCGCATACACCCGTCGTACTCAAGCTGCCTGCGGGGATGGGACGACGTCTGCGGCAGGATATGAAGCAGCTTATCGAGGACTTGCTGAGCGCGATCCCGGCAGCTTTCCAGGGTGATGAATACCGGCGACGCGCCAATGAAATTACCGAGGAATTCAAGAAGCGGGAGGATGATGCCGCGCGCGAGCTCGGTGAGATGGCCTCCTCCCTGAATATCGCCCTGATGCGCGGTGCAACGGGTTTCACACTCTCGCCCCAGAAGGATGGCAAGGTTCTCTCCCACGAATCTTTCAGGAAGCTGCCAGAGAAGGAACAGGAGCGTTTCGAGGCCTCCATGGAGGCGGTCAAACAGAAGCTCAAGGAGACCATGAGCCAGGTTCCTGAATGGCAGCGCGAGATTCGCAAGCGTATGCGTGCCCTGGACCAGGAAACCATGGCCATGACGGTCGAACGATTTCTTGCCGAACTCGAGGAGCAGTATGCGGACTATCCGGACGTCATGACCTATCTTGCTGCCGTCAAGGCAGACATCATCGAGAATGTCGACCAGTTCCGTATGTCGGATCTGGAAGAGGAGCAGCGGGCGCTTGCAGGGAATCCTGCATTCAACCGCTACCAGGTCAACATTCTCGTCGATAACTCTGATACGGAAGCTGCCCCGATCGTGTACGAAAACAACCCGACCTATCAGAACCTGATAGGCCGAATCGAGCACATGGCGTCCATGGGGACACTCTATACAGATTTTACCCTGATCAAGGCTGGCGCCTTGCACCAGGCCAACGGCGGCTATCTCATACTGGATGTCGAGAAAATCCTTTCGACCCCTTTCTCCTGGGAAGGTCTCAAGCGGGCGCTCAACGCGCGCGAGATCCGCGTGGAAGGGATCGAGCGCCAGCTGAGCCTGGCCAGCACCATCTCTCTTGAACCCGAGCCGATTCCGCTCGATATCAAGGTCGTGCTCGTTGGAAGCCGGCAGCTTTACCACTTGCTCAACGCCTATGATCCGGAGTTTGGCCTGCTCTTCAAAGTGCCCGCTGATTTCTCCGAAGAGATGCCACGCGGGGATGAGAGCGAAATGGCCTATGCACGTCTCATTGCCACACTGCAGCAACAGGAAGCCTTGCGTCCCATCGACCAGAAAGGTGTGG
This sequence comes from Chromatiales bacterium, assembly GCA_050116235.1. Lineage (GTDB taxonomy): Bacteria > Pseudomonadota > Gammaproteobacteria > Chromatiales > Chromatiaceae > Sva-25. The sequence goes on from JASFPB010000143.1 coordinate 5,157, forward strand.
CGCTTGTTATCGAGCACTCGGCACGCGAGACCTGGCGTGCAGACAAGTTGTCCCTCCATATCAGCAGCCTGCTGGATCTCCTGCGTTCCGCGGATCACTACGCAGATAGGGAGAAACGTACTGTCATCAGTGCCGAAGATATCGAGACTGCCATTGCCAAGCGTCGTGAACGTTCGAGCCAGATCGAGGAACAGCTGCAGGAGGAGATCCTCAAGAACACGCTGCAAATCGATACTGAAGGCATGCAACTGGCACGGGTCAATGGACTGACTGTACTGCAGACCGGGGACTATGCTTTTGGCATACCATGTCGCATCAGCGCCACGGCGCGGCTCGGAGCAGGCGAGGTTGTCGATATCGAGCGTGAGTCCGAACAGGGTGGTGCAATTCACTCCAAGGGCGTCATGATCCTGACATCCTATCTGGCTTCCCGTTACGCCAAGCATGTCCCGCTCTCGCTCTCAGCAAGTCTTGTTTTCGAGCAGACCTACGGGCACGTGGAGGGCGACAGCGCCTCGGCAGCCGAGTTATGCGCCTTGCTCTCAGCACTTGCAGAGGTGCCGATCGATCAGTCGCTGGCCATTACGGGTTCTATCAACCAGCATGGCCAGGTGCAGGCGATCGGTGGCGTTTGTGAAAAGATCGAGGGCTTTTTCGATCTCTGCAATGCGCGCGGACTGACCGGTGAACAGGGCGTCATCATTCCACGGAGCAACCTGCGTCACCTGATGCTGAACAAACCTGTTCGCGAGGCTGTCGAGGCGGGCAGGTTTCATATCCATGCGGTTGATCATGTCGAGCATGCCATGGAGCTCTTTACAGGACTTCCAGCGGGAAGTCCCGACAGCGAGGGACTCTATCCTGAAGGCACCATGAACTACATGATCCAGCTACGCCTCTCCGAATGGATCACGCTGCGCCAGCACTTTGCCGGACAGACTCCTGTTCAGACAAGCTGATACTCAGGCACTCGTTTTTTCGAGTCGATTGAGCCAGACATCAAGGCCCTGCGCATTGAGATCGGCGTCCATCGCGAGCCAGTCGCGGCAGTCGTCCTCGCTGCAATTGCATTCCATGGTCTCGAGTCCCGCTACCAGGTA
>JASFPB010000144.1:0-6248 GCA_050116235.1 Chromatiales bacterium
CTCAATGGTTTCGGTCCCTCCCTGCCGGAATTCCTCGGCGGCTCTGCCGACCTGACGCCGTCGAACAACACTTTCTGGTCCGGTTCGAAGGCGATCAACCCTGACCCGGAGCATGACCGCAAGAAACCCGATTTCGAAGGCAACTACCTCTCCTACGGTGTTCGCGAATTCGGCATGAGCGCCATCATGAACGGCATCGCATTGCATGGTGGTTTCATTCCTTACGGCGCGACCTTCCTGATGTTCTCGGAGTATGCCCGCAATGCGCTGCGCATGGCGGCACTGATGAAGATCCGCTCGATCTTCGTCTACACGCATGACTCCATCGGTCTCGGAGAGGATGGCCCGACGCACCAGGCGATCGAGCAGATCCCGACATTGCGCATGATCCCGAACATGGCCCTCTGGCGTCCGTGTGACGGTGTCGAAACCGCCGTTGCCTGGAAAGAGGCCATCGAACGCATGGACGGACCCTCCTGCCTGATCTTCTCGCGCCAGAATCTCCCGTTCATGTCGCGCACCGATGCACAAATCGCGGATATCAAGCGTGGCGGATACATTCTGCGTGATTGTGAGGGCACGCCCGATGCCATCGTGATCGCGACCGGTTCCGAGGTCGAAATCGCTGTCGAGGCGGCAGAGAAGAGCGGCAAGAACGTCCGCGTGGTCTCCATGCCAAGCACCACCGAATTCGACAAGCAGGATGATGCCTACAGGGAGTCAGTATTGCCTTCATCGGTCACTGCGCGTGTTGCGGTAGAGGCTGCTGTCACCGAGGGCTGGTACAAGTATGTCGGCCTGAATGGCCGTGTCATCGGTATTAACCGTTTCGGCGAGTCCGCACCCGCTGGCCAGCTCTTCGAGGAGTTCGGCTTCACCGCGGACAATGTTCTCAAGGCAATCGACGAAGTGACTGCCTGATCACAATTTCCGGGTCAGCTCTGCTGACCCTTTGCATTTTTCCATACGTGTTTGAGGAGAAAAGAAAATGACGATTAAAGTCGGTATCAATGGTTTTGGCCGTATCGGCCGCATGGCATTCCGTGCTATTGCCAAGGATTTCCCGGAGATCGAGGTTGTCGGTATCAACGACCTGCTCGACAATGACTACCTGGCATACATGCTGAAATACGACTCGGTTCACGGTAACTTCGACGGAGATATCTCTGTCTCCGGCGACACCATGACTGTCAACGGCAAGAACATCCGTCTGACTGCAGAGCGCGACCCGGCCAACCTGAAGTGGGACGAGATCGGCGCCGACCTGGTTCTCGAGTGCACCGGCTTCTTCCTGACCGAGGAAGGCTGCCAGAAGCACATTGAAGCTGGCGCGAAGAAAGTCGTCATGTCTGCACCGTCCAAGGACGGTACGCCGATGTTCGTCTATGGCGTCAACCACACTGACTACGCAGGCCAGGCAATCATCTCCGCGGCTTCCTGCACCACCAACTGTCTCGCGCCTGTTGCCAAGGTACTTCACGACAAGTGGGGCATCAAGCGCGGCCTCATGACGACCGTTCATGCCGCCACGGCAACCCAGAAGACTGTTGATGGCCCGTCCATGAAAGACTGGCGCGGCGGCCGCGGCATCCTCGAGAACATCATCCCGTCCTCGACTGGCGCTGCGAAAGCCGTTGGCGTTGTTCTGCCCGAGCTCAATGGCAAGCTGACAGGCATGGCGTTCCGTGTCCCGACCTCTGACGTCTCTGTTGTCGACCTGACAGTCGAGCTGAACAGCGATGCGGACTATGCCGACATCTGTGCAGCCATGAAGGAAGCCTCCGAGAACGGCGACATGAGCAAGACTCTCGGCTACACCGACGAGAAAGTTGTTTCGACGGACTTCCGCGGTTGCGGCTTCTCATCCATCTTCGACGCCGAAGCAGGTATCGCGCTGGACGGCACCTTCGTCAAGGTCGTCTCCTGGTACGACAACGAGTATGGCTACACCTGCAACATGCTGCGCTTCGCAGAGCACGTGGCTGCCAACTAAGAGCCGCAGGCTTTTGGACTGCCGGGAAGGCTTCTCTTCCCGGCGGTTTCAAAAAGCTATTTGCTGAAACATGCATTTTGAGCAAATAGTTTTTAATATCAATTAGCTAGAAGGAGAACTTCATGTCCGTCATAAAAATGACCGATCTGGATCTCGCCGGTAAACGCGTCCTGATCCGCCAGGATCTCAATGTCCCGATCAAGGATGGCAAGGTCGCTTCCGACAAACGCATCAGGGCATCCATGCCAACTATCGAGCACTGCATCAAGGCAGGTGCGCGGGTCATGCTGATGTCGCACCTTGGGCGACCGACCGAAGGCGAGCCGGCGGATGAGTTTTCCATGAAGCCTGTCGCCGATTATCTTTCCGATGCGCTCGGCAAGGAAGTCCGGCTGGTTTCCGATTATCTCGACAATGCACCGGAACTCAGTGACGGCGATGTTGTGCTGCTCGAGAACGTCCGTTTCAACGTCGGCGAGAAAAAGAACGACGAGGAACTCTCAAGGAAGTATGCGTCACTCTGCGATATCTATGTTATGGACGCCTTTGGCACGGCGCATCGCGCCCAGGCCTCGACACATGGCGCTGGCGTTCATGCAACCGTTGCCTGTGCAGGCCCGCTGCTGGCCGGCGAACTCGAGGCGCTCGGCAAGGCGCTCGACAACCCGGCACGCCCGATGGCTGCCATTGTTGGCGGTTCCAAGGTATCAACCAAGCTGACGGTTCTCGATTCCCTGAGCAAGGTGGTTGACCAGCTCATCCCCGGTGGCGGCATCGCCAACACTTTCATCGCAGCTGCCGGCCACAATGTCGGCAAGTCGCTCTGTGAGGTTGACCTCATTCCCGAAGCGAAACGTCTCATGGAGGCAGCGAAAGAGAAGGGCGGCGAGATTCCGGTTCCGACAGACGTCGTCGTCGGCAAGGAGTTCTCTGAAACTGCCGAGGCAACTGTCAAGAAAGTCGAGGATGTGGCAGACGATGACATGATCTTCGATATCGGCCCGGAGACCGCAGCACGCTTTGCCGAAATGATGAAAGCAGCCGGTACCATTGTCTGGAACGGCCCTGTTGGTGTCTTCGAATTCGACCAGTTTGGCGAAGGAACCAGGAGTCTTGGCCAGGCGATTGCCGAATCGGATGCTTTCTCGATTGCCGGAGGTGGTGACACCCTTGCCGCTGTCGACAAGTATGGCATCGCAGATCGCGTTTCCTACATCTCGACCGGTGGCGGTGCATTCCTCGAATTCCTCGAGGGCAAGAAGCTTCCTGCCGTTGCCATGCTGGAAGAGCGCGCGGCAAACCAGTAATTCACAATGCCAAGACGCACAAAAATCGTAGCGACGCTCGGACCAGCAACCGACGATCCCTCAATCATCGACAGCCTGATCGATGCGGGTGTCGATGTCGTTCGTATCAACCTCTCGCATGGTTCTCATGAAGAACATGCCGGCAGGGCAGAGCAGTTTCGTAACCGTGCCCGCGCCTGCGGCCGGCAGGTCGGCGTCCTCGTCGATCTGCAGGGCCCAAAGATTCGTTGCGGTGCATTCAGCGATGGTCCGGTACAACTTGCCGAGGGTGATACATTCACGCTCGATGTCGATTACCCCATCGACCAGGGCAACCGGGATATCGTCGGTTGTACCTATCGGGAATTGCCCCAGGACCTGAGCCGTGGCGACACACTCATGGTCAACGATGGCAAGATCGTTCTCTGGGTCGACCAGGTCGAGGGCAGCAAGGTCATCTGCAAGGTCAAGGTCGGCGGCGAGTTGTCCGACAACAAGGGCATCAACAAGCAAGGTGGCGGCCTGTCTGCACCTGCGCTGACTGACAAGGACCTGGAAGATATCAGTTTTGCGGCGGAGATCGAGGCGGACTACCTCGCCGTCTCCTTCGTGCGGACTGCTGATGATGTCAACCGTGCTCGCGAGATGCTCGTGGAAGCGGGAGGCAGAGCCGCCATCGTCTCCAAAGTTGAACGGGCAGAGGCTGTCGAGGCAATCGATGAAATCATCGAGGCAACCGATGTCATCATGGTTGCGCGTGGTGACCTGGGCGTCGAGATCGGCGACGCAGAACTGCCGGCTGTCCAGAAGATGCTCATCCGCAGAACGCGTGCAAAGAACAAGGTTGTCATCACCGCGACCCAGATGATGGAATCGATGATCGACAACCCGATTCCGACACGTGCCGAGGTCTTTGATGTTGCGAACGCCGTACTGGACGGCACCGATGCCGTCATGCTTTCGGGCGAAACGGCAGTTGGCAAGCACCCGGCAAAAGTGGTGCAATCAATGGCGCGGATTTGCGTCGAAGCTGAAAAGCAATCGACAGCCAAGCAGTCCTCGCACCGTCTGCATACCCAGTTCGGACGCGTCGACGAAGCGATTGCCATGGCCTCGATGTACACAGCGAATCATCTCGGCGTCGCTGCCATCGCATCGCTGACAGAATCCGGATCGACAGCTCTCTGGATGTCTCGCATCAGCTCCGGCATACCGATCTATGCCATGACAGAGCATGTTGCGACACGGCGCCGCGTGACGCTTTACCGCGGCGTCTATCCGATCAGTTTCCAGCCGACCGAAAGCGATTCACAGCGCATCAACCAGGAAGTGGTCGAAGAGTTGCTGCGGCGTGGCGCTGTGCGCGATGGAGATCTGGTGATTATTACCAAGGGCGACTTCCAGGGTATTCCTGGCGGCACCAATGTCCTGAAAATTCTGCGGGTAGGCGAGCATATTCTGCCTGACTGATTTTACAACCGTTATTCTTACTCGAAAGGAGAGACAAAATGCCTCTGATTTCAATGCGTCAACTGCTTGATTACGCGGCCGAAAACGATTTCGGCATGCCGGCTTTCAACGTCAACAACATGGAGCAGGTACATGCCATCATGCAGGCTGCTGACGAGGTCGACAGCCCAGTCATCATGCAGGGTTCTGCGGGTGCGCGTTCCTATGCAGGCGAACCCTTCCTGCGCCACCTGATCACGGCAGCAACCGAGATGTATCCGCACATTCCGATCGTCATGCACCAGGACCACGGCTCCGAACCCGCTGTCTGCCTGCGCTCGATCCAGTCCGGCTTCACGTCAGTCATGATGGATGGCTCCCTGATGCCCGACATGAAGACACCGGCAACTTTCGAATACAACGTTGAAGTGACCCGGAAGGTCGTCGAGATGGCGCACGCCGGCGGCGTCACCGTCGAGGGTGAACTCGGTTGCCTCGGTTCGCTCGAAACCGGCGAGATGGGCGAGGAAGACGGCCACGGCGCCGAGGGCAAGCTCGACATGGACATGCTGCTGACCGATGTCGAGGAAGCCGCAGAATTCGTCAAGCTCACAAACTGCGATGCACTGGCCATCGCTATCGGCACGTCCCACGGCGCGTACAAGTTCACCAAGGAGCCTACCGGCGATATTCTGCGTATCGACCGCATCAGGGAAATCCATGCGCGTATCCCGAACACCCACCTCGTCATGCATGGTTCTTCCTCTGTTCCGCAGGACTGGCTGGAGATCATCAATACGCATGGTGGTGACATGGGCCAGACCTACGGTGTTCCGGTCGAGGAGATCGTCGAAGGCATCAAGCACGGCGTCCGCAAGGTCAACATCGATACCGACCTGCGCATGGCCTCCACCGGCGCCATTCGCCGCCACCTTCACGAGAACCCCTCGAACTTCGATCCGCGCAAGTTTCTCAAGGTTTCAACAGAAGCCATGAAGGAAATCTGCAAGGCACGTTACGAAGCCTTTGGTTGTGCCGGCCATGCATCGAAGATCACGGCCAAGTCGCTGGAAGTCATGTTCACGGCTTACGCCAATGGTGAACTGGACCAGAAAATCAGCTGATATCCGGCTGAATCCCTGTACAAAAAACCGCGCCCACAAGGCGCGGTTTTTTTATGTCTGAAATTCTCTGCAGGTTTACGAGGGATCCCGGGTAACAGTTGACCTTGTGCAGGCTTATCCACTAGATTCAGTGATACACCATCATCGCAATGTCGCGAGATGACGTCTCCAGAGAGGCAGGCAGACATCCAGCCAGGACAATAAAATATTATGGATACTGCACTAAAGCCACAGCTCGAGGATATCGCCGGCATCGATGTTTTCTCCGGAATGCGGGCGGAACAGCTCCAATTTCTACTTGAAGAATCCGTCTACCAGGATATCAACCGGGGCGAAACGCTGTACACGCACGGTGGCGACAAACGGAAAATGTATTGTCTGCTTTCGGGGCGTATC
>JASFPB010000145.1:0-6239 GCA_050116235.1 Chromatiales bacterium
GCCTTGCCGGAGAAATCCACTGGCAAGGCGCGCTGGAGAGAATCAACACAACACTTCAGCTTGAGAAGACGGGTGGCCGCTATGGAGAGGCCTATTTCTCCGGGCTCGAGAGCAGCTTCGACCTTGCCCTCTATCCGTTGCTATCCGGACAATCGACGAGGTTCAAGGTCGCAGTGATCGATCTGGGCGTCCCGATCACGAATCTCACGGGGCGCATCAGCCTGGAAGCCGAGAAGGGAAAAGAGCCCGTGATTACGCTCAGCAGGCTGAAGGCGGAGATGCTCGAGGGAGACGTCAATGGCAACCGCATCCGGATCGATCTCAACCGTCAGAACAACCGTTTCACCCTGGGCTTCAACAATATCAGTATCGCGGAGCTGGTCCGCCTGCAGCAGTTCGAGGATATCGACGCGATTGGCAACCTCAGCGGCACCTTGCCAATCTCAATTGGACCTGCCGGTCTCTCCATCACCAAAGGGAAGGCAACCGCAGATGCTCCGGGCGGCTATATCCGCTACCGTCCGGAAGACGGCGGCGAGCTCTTCGGGTCAAGCTCCATGGAAACCGAGATGCTCCTGAAAGCGCTAGATGATTACCAGTACGAGGAACTCGATGCTGACGTTGCCTACAAGCCTGATGGCCAGCTGACGATGCAACTGCAGATGAAAGGACGCAGCCCCGGACTGCATGCGACGCGACCGCTGCATTTGAACCTGAACCTCGATCAGAATATCCTGTCTCTTATTGAGAGTCTGCGGGCCGTCGACGGCCTCAACGACAGGATTGACCGGGCCGTGAAACAGCACTTCAAGGCACGGAACCGCTAACCTGCAGGGATTAACTATGAAACCGGTCACTATTCCGTTATTCGCAGTCCTCGGCCTGCTGCTGTTCACCGGCTGCTCGCCGACAGTCAAGGTCGAGCCGCCTGACAAACCCATCACCATCAACCTCAACGTCAAGGTCGAGCATGAGATCCGCGTCAAGGTCGAGCGAGACCTCGAGGAACTGATCAGCACCGAGAAAGGTATCTTCTGAGGGAGACGAACATGAAACGCATTCTGAACACGCTCACCGCATTCACGCTGGCCCTGCTGCTGGCAGTACCGGCGCTGGCGCTGGATCTTGATGCTGCCAAGTCACAGGGACTTGTTGGCGAGAAGATCAACGGCTACATAGGCGCAGTTAAATCTGGCGGAGAAGTCAATGCGCTTGTCAGCAGCATCAACGCGCAACGCAAGACGCACTACCAGGAGATTTCCCGGAAAAACGGCACCCCGCTAAGCACTGTCGAGAAGCTTGCCGGTGAAAAGCTGATCAACCGTGCGCCGCGCGGCCAGTACATCAACAGCGGCTCGGGCTGGGTGAAAAAATAACCGGCATGACCGGAGCGACACTACGCAGGAACAAGCCGGACAGCACGACGGCGATGCGCAGTCTCATTGCAGAGATGCGCAGCAGCCTGCCCTTTGACAGGCCAGAGGCGCAGGTCTGCAGCGAGCCCTGCCGGGGCTGCTCGGCGAAGCTGCTGGATTATATCGCGTCAGAGCTGGAGGCCTGGGAACAGCGCCTCGACGCCGGGGAGAAACCGGGGCTGGCAGACCTCTCTCGCCTCGAGAAAAAAGGCCGCAAGGTCTATCGTGCACTGGAAGCCAATCATCTCACCTGACAAACATTGTCCGGCGCGACATCTGCCGGGGAGTGTGCCCTGATTATTCACCCGCGATCATCATCGACTCGATGAGCCAGGAACCGGTTCTGACACTGCTCGAGTAGTCATCATCATGACCGACCGCCACAAGGTTGCGAAACATGTCACGCAAATTGGCCGCGACCGTGATCTCTTCCACGGGAAAGGCAACCTCTCCGTTTTCAACCCAGTAGCCGGCGGCGCCGCGTGAATAGTCACCGGTGATGGTATTGACGCCCTGCCCCATGAGTTCGGTCACCACAAGTCCTGTTCCCATCTCGCGCATGAGCTGCTGAAGATCCATGTCGCCCATACCGATCGAGAGATTGCGTACACCACCGGCATTGCCAGTCGTCTGCAAACCGAGCTTGCGCGCCGAGTAGGAGCCCAGTACGTAGCTTTTGAGGATGCCATCCGTGATCAGGTCGCGTCGGCGGGTTGCGACGCCTTCTGAATCGAACGGTGCGCTTGCAAGGCCGCGCGGCAGGTGCGGGTTCTCCTCGATACGGACCCAGTCGGGAAAAACCTGCGTGTCGAGAGCATCGAGCAGGAAGGTTGCCTGTCGGTAGAGGGCCGAGCCCCGTATGGCGCTGACGAAACTGCGCAGGAGACCTGCCGCAAGTTCTGCCTTGAAGATGACAGGCGCCTGCTGTGTCTGCAGCTTGCGTGCGCCAAGCCGGTCGAGAGCACGCCTCGCAGCACGTTCACCGACAGCAATGGCCGTTTCAAGATCTTCGTAATGGCGCGCCGTGCTGTACCAGTAATCGCGCTGCATCTCGTCCTTCTCTTTGGCAATCACGCTGCAGCTGATCGAATGCCGACTGATCGGGTAACCGTGATTGAAACCGTTGCTGTTGCCATACACACCAACACCGGCTTCCGTGTTCAGGGTCGCTCCCTCGGAATTGCTGATACGCGGATCCATCGCCAGTGCCGTCGCTTCGCACTCCGTGCTGATCGCCAGAGCCTCATCGATGGTGAGATCCCAGGGGTGATAGAGATCGAGGTCGGGAAATTCGGTTGCAAGGAGCGCAGGATCGGCAAGACCCGCACACTCATCCTCGGCCGTATAACGCGCAATATCACAGGCCGCCCTCACCGACTCCCTGATCGCAACAGGCGAAAGATCGGATGTCGATGCAGACCCCTTGCGCTGACCGAAATAGACGCTGATACCGAGGCTGTTGTCGCGCGTATGCTCCACAGTCTCAGGTTCACCAAGCCTGACCGTGGCCGAGAGCCCGATATCGCTGTGTGCCCCGACTTCGGCCGCGGAAGCACCCTGCGCAGCCGCCTCTTGCAGAACAGTGTCCACCAGCTCCTGCAGGTGCTCAAGGCGCGCCTTTTCATCAAACCCCTTCATACGGTGCCACCCACAGTCAGCTGGTCGATCTTCAATGTGGGCTGCCCGACGCCAACCGGCACGCTCTGGCCTTCCTTGCCGCAGACACCGACCCCGGGATCGAGCTGCAGGTCGTTGCCTACCATGCTGATTTTTGTCATCACATCCGGCCCGTTGCCGATCAGCGTCGCCCCCTTGACCGGCACCGTCACCTTGCCGTTTTCGATGAGATAGGCCTCGCTTGCTGAAAAGACGAACTTGCCCGAGGTGATGTCGACCTGGCCACCACCGAAATTGACCGCATAGAGACCGCGCTCGACCGAGCTAATGATCTCTTCCCGCTCGTGCTCGCCGGGGAGCATGTAGGTGTTCGTCATGCGTGGCATCGGCAGATGCGCATAGGATTCACGCCGGCCGTTTCCGGTCGGTGCAACGCCCATCAGGCTGGCGTTATGCTTGTCCTGCATGTAGCCCTTGAGGATTCCTTTCTCGATCAGGACGTTGTAACCGGTATCCGTACCTTCGTCATCGATATTGAGGGAGCCCCGGCGGCCTTCGAGCGTGCCATCATCGACCACGCTGCAGAGCGGCGAGGCAACCTGCTCGCCAACGCGACCGCTGAAGGTCGAGGTGCCCTTTCGATTGAAATCACCCTCGAGGCCATGACCGACGGCCTCGTGCAGAAGCACCCCGGGCCACCCCGGGCCAAGCACGACCGGCATCTGTCCGGCCGGCGCATCGACGGCCTCGAGGTTAACGAGCGCCTGTCGAACTGCCTCGCGCGCGAGTTGCTTGCCGCGCTGCTGCTCGATGAAATGGTCGAGCCGCGTGCGCCCGCCTCCGCCGGCAGAGCTCTGCTCCCGCCGGCCGCCCTGCTCGACGATCACATGCACGTTCATGCGAACGAGCGGGCGCACATCGGCTTTCATGGTGCCGTCACTGGCCGCGATAAGGACAACATCCTGGGCACCGACGAGGCTGACGATCACCTGCCGGACACGGTCGTCCTGCCGGCGCGCCTCCTGTTCTACATCGTGCAGCAGGTTGATCTTCTCCTCGCGCGTCAGTGTATCCAGCGGGTTGATGGGCTGGTAGAGCTGATGCCTGGAAGGTCTGCTCTCGATGGCAACGCTGCCCTGCTGTCCCGACCGGGCAATAGCCCGTGCCGTATCTGCTGCCTCGATAAGATTGGGCAAAAGCAGTTCGTCGGTATAGGCAAAACCGGTTTTCTCTCCACTGATGGCGCGAATGCCCGCACCCTGTTCGATGTTGTAGGAGCCCTCCTTGACGATACCGTCCTCGAGCGTCCAGGCCTCCAGGCGACTCGACTGGAAATAGACATCCGCGAGGTCGACCTGGTGCGACAGCAGGTGGTCCAGCACCTTGTCGAGGTGATGCTGCTCCAGCCCTGCCGGGGACAGCAGCTGTTCTCTGGCGATCTCAAGCATGGAGGTTGACTCTCCTGGTCGGGAATAGGCGGGGTCGGTCAATGACCGGCTACCGGAAAATGATTCGATCAGTGGATTATAACTGACAGTGAATGCGCCGGTGATCGAGGCTGGGAAAATTGCGGCGTGTCGTTTTGAGCAAGTCGATATCGAGCTCCGCGGTAACATGGCCTGCGCCATTTGGCAGCTCGACGAGAATCGTCCCCCAGGGATCGACGATCATGCTGTGGCCCCAGGTTTCGCGCCCGCTGATATGGTAACCCCCCTGTGCAGCCGCGATCATGTAGCAGAGGTTTTCGATGGCACGTGCGCGAACAAGCGGCTCCCAGTGTGCACGGCCCGTCGCAGCCGTGAATGCCGATGGCAATGCAATGATATCCGGCCTGCCGGCAAGCATGGAGCGAAAGAGTTCGGGAAAACGGAGGTCATAGCAGATCGCGATACCGAGATTTCCAAAGGGCGTTTCCACGACCAGTGGCTGATCACCGGGTTCGATCGCACTCGACTCCTTGTAATCCTCCTCGACGTCGACAAGGCTGACATCGAAAAGGTGCAGCTTGTCATAACGCCCCCTGACCTCGCCGCTGTTATCGATGACAAAGCAGGCCGAGCGTACCTTGTCGCTGTCCTCGATTTCGACAGGAATGGTTCCGCCCACGACCCAGACGTCATTTCTTCGTGCAAGGTCACGAAGAAATGCCTGGAGCTTTCCATAACCCGCAGACTCCTTGACGCTCCAGAGATCCGTGCAACGGTGTCCCATGTAGGCAAAGTTTTCCGGCAGGACCACAAGGCGCGAGCCCTCCTTCGCTGCCTGCGCGACATGTCGCTGGACTTCCAGGAGATTTGCATCGACATTGGGACCGGACGCCATTTGGATGGCTGTTGCTTTTATAACTGCTGGCATATCCGTATTACTGGGTTTGTCGACGTTTCAGAATAGCATCGAAAACCTGTCATTGGAAATCACTGAGGGGGTCGTAGAGGTCTTCGCTCGCATCATCTGTGACATTCGGCTGGCTGATGCGCTCGATGACAGGATCCTCCCATGTGCCCGAGACCGAATAACGGATTTCAGCAATCCTGTCGATTTGCTTGCCGGCAATCTTGCCAATGACGAGCGCAGCGGCACCGGCGGCCGGGCCACCTGCAGCGGTCGCCGCAAGTGGCAGGGCCCCGTGGAGATCCGGCACGACCCGGATCTCCTGGTTGACTACCCTGGTCCCCAGGTCGATCTCCCCGGAAATGAAGATATCCGCAGCCGGCGCCTTGATCGTGAGGTTCTCGGTCGAGGCGACGCCATCGGCCAGCTTCAGGGTTCCGCCCATGTCATCGAAAACAAAACCTTCCTGCGAGAAATCCGAGAAATCGAGTTGAATGCGGCGTTTGAGTGCCGAAACATTCACCAGCCCGAGAATACGCCCGATACCGGGATCGGCACTGGCAATACGGCCCTCATCCGTGCTGACATGGATCACACCTGTCGCTGAGGGCAGCGAAAAATCGAGCAGACCCTTATCCCAGCTCAGCGAAACCTCGATGTTGCCCTTCGCTTCGGTCAACTGGTTCGTGACGGCAAGTTTGCGCAAACTCTCTCCGAGCTGGTCCGACTTCAGGATACCATCCAGACTGGTGCCGCCCCGGCTTTTCCAGATGCCTGTTGCAACGAAGCTTGCCAGCGGTCCTTCCGTCGCCAGTTCCGTGATCTCGTGTCCCTTCGGGGTGTGCCTGCTGGACATGCGCATCCGGCCGAAATCCC